>DATDES010000085.1:0-9107 GCA_036522975.1 Burkholderiaceae bacterium
GCAGCGCTGAAGAAGAGAAGGGGCAGTCCTTATGCGGTGTCTCGCCCTGTGGAGCACATCGCGTTGCCTCGCGCGGCGCGAGCCGCGGCCAACGCAAAGACAATCGCCGGCCCGAGGTTGATGCCTGGCCCGGGATAAGCACTGCCCATGATCGACTGCATGTCGTTGCCGACGGCGAACAGGCCGTCGATCACCTCCTCGCCGCGCAGCACCTGCGCCTCGGCGTTGGTGACCAGGCCGGCACTCGCGGCGAGATCGCCCGGGCGAAGCTGCACAGCGTAGTAGGGCGCGGTGTCGATCTGCCCGAGCGTGGGGTTGGGCGCGATCGCGGGATCGCCGAGGTTGCGCTGGTACGCAGTCGAGCCCCGCTGGAAGTCACTGTCGACACCTGACCGGGCCGCCGCGTTGAGACGGTCCACGGTGGCCTCCAGCACGTCGGCCGGAATGGCCAGCCGTTCGGCCAGCGCCGCGACGCTGGGCGCTCGCGCCAGATAACCATCGCGCAGGAATCGCGCGAGCCCGCGGCCACCGGGGCGGACCATGCCGAGCCCGTAGCGCACGAGCGCGCGATGGTCGGCAATGAGGTAGGCCAAACCGCGGCAACGAGCGTCGTGGTCGCACGCGAGCATGGCTTCGCCGAACAGGTGGTAGGACACGCTCTCGTTGACGAAGCGCCGCCCGCTCGCGTCGACGACGACCGTGCCCGGCTTCGCACGATCGAGCACGAAGTGTGGGAACACGGCCGTGCTGCCGTCGCTCCTGCGTCTCACCGACACGGGCGCCCAGAACGCTGCACTGCCCCGTGGCTGGTTCATCCGAGCGCCCAGATCGAGCGCCTGGGCCAGCAGCTCGCCGCCAGCGGTTGCGGCCCGCGGCGTATGGGTCACTTCGGGCGGGATGAGCGCACGGCGCAACGCCGGGTGGTCGTTGAAGCCGCCGCCAGCGAGAACGACGCCGCAGCGCGCGTGTACGACGTCCGTGTGCCCGTCGCGCACCAAGCGCACGCCCGCGACGCGGCCGTCCTGCACGATGAGGCGATCGGCGCGCGTGCGCGTCCAGAGCGGCACGCCGCGCCGGCGCAGCGACATCAGCAGCCGTCCGACCAGCGCGTTGCCCATCACCAGCCGCGCGCCGCGCGGGTAACGCATCCGATCGCCGGCGTGGCGCAGCAACAGCCGCGCCGCATGCATGAAGGACTCGCGCGAGCGCGTCATGTTCAGCAGGTGTGAGATGTCGACGCGGTCCACCATCATGCCGCCGAGCACAGTGAACTCGGGAATCGGCGGGCGCACCAGCAACAGATCGGCGCCCAGCTGCCGCCCGTCGAACGGCAGGCACTCCAGAACGCGTCCGTGCGTCGTGGCACCCGACAACTCGCTCAGGTAGTCCGGGTGATACGGAAAGGCGCGCAGCTGCACGTCCGTATGGTCAGCGAGGCAACGGACCGCTTCTGGCCCAAGGTCTAGGAACCGCTCCCTCAGCACGGCAAACTCCTCACCGCCGGTGGCTCGACCGAGATAGCGAGCCGCCTGTTCGGGGGTGTCACCGCTGTCGGCGGAAAGGTGACTGTTCGGAATCCAGATGGCGCCGGCCGACAGCGCGCTCGTCCCGCCGACCCAAGGTGTCGCCTCGACGAGCAAGACTTTCATGCCCTCGACAGCGGCGAAGAGGGCGGTCGCCATGCCCGCACAGCCTGCGCCGACGACAATGAGATCAGCGCTCTCCACGCCATCGCGCGCCGTCGTGGACGGCGTTATGTGGCCGTGCGGCCGTGAACGGGTGCCGCAACGTCCGCTGGCGTGGCCGAGTACGCGAGACGATAGAGACCGGGCGTCGAACCAGGCATCGCCCCCGCATCCATCAGCGCAGCATCGCCGAGCTCGGCCGAAGCCACCACCCCGACGGCAGCGGCGTCGTAGCCGTTCACGACAAACACCCAATCGGCCTCCCGGTCACCGCCGCGAATCTTCTGCTCGGTGGTCGCCGCGATCGGCGGTCGCTCATGGCGGGCGAGGTGTGCGCCGATCAGGCCGGGGCGAGTGGCCAGAGATCCGACAAGTGACGCGAGTGCCGTTCGCAAGTCCGCATCACGACCTGGGGCCGGCGACAGGCGCACCGTCAGTGCATGCGCGGCCACGTTGCCGCCACAGGTTTCGAGAACCCGGCACTGGCCTCGCACCATGCCGTGGTGGTGGGGCATCATCTTTGTGGACCAGGGACTTGGCGCGTTCAGGCGCTCGAGGTAGGCCGGCGACGACAAGACTTGGTAGTCCTCGAGCTCGTACATGACAAGAAATCCGCCTGCTCCGTCGGCACTACTCCAGCGCGAAGCGCGTCGGAAGCCCGGAATGTCCAGGCGCTCCGGGAAGTGCTCATGCGCATGCCAATCTTCGAGTTCGGCCCGTGCGTCGATGGGCACGTTCCACCACATCGTGATCAACGCAGCCCCGAGCAAAGCCATCGTTCGTCCTCGTCTCTATTTCGACCCCGCCACACGCAGGGTGCATCCCAGGATTGTCCCCCAGCTTGTAAACTGGATGCGTTTTCGCGACTGTTCCAAGCATTGCATCGACTGACGTTCAGTCATCCTCGGGATTGGTTCAAAACGGCGCGGTCGTTCGCTGGATGTGAACGTCACAACGAGCCGTTCACCGAAGCCGCCGCGCTGCGGCTGCTGTCGGCCGCCAGCGCCAGCTTCGTCGACGCGGTCGAGGATTTCCTCGCCGGCGCGACGGAGCCGGTGATCGTCGCCTGAAACGTCAACGGCTGCGCGGCGGTTCCACCGCCACCGGAGTGCCGGCAGAAAAGCTCATCGCCAGCTCGCCGCGAAGGTTTTCGACGTCCCGGCCGATCGTGACCAGGGCAAGGACCCTGCCGCCGGCCAGATAGCGCACCGCACAGTCGCGCGCGTCGGGCGAGCCGTCGATCTGCACCGTGTCCCAGCGCTCGGCATGGCCGGTGTACTGGATCGCCACGTCGTAGTGCTGGCTCCAGAAGAACGGCACGTCGTCGAAACGCTGGCGGTTGCCCAGCATGTTGAGGGCAGCCACCTGGCCCTGGCGCTGCGCGACGACCCAGTGCTCGACGCGGACCTTCTGACCCGTGTGGGGGTCGGGCCAGCGCGCGATGTCGCCGGCCGCGTAGATGCCGGGCACGCTGGTCTGCAGCGTCTCGTCGACGAGCACACCTCGGTCTATCGCCAGGCCCGCCTGCTCGGCCAGCGCCAGGCTCGGCCGGACGCCAACGCCGGCGACCACGACATCGGCATCAAATACCGTGCCGTCGGCCAGCGTGACCTGCCGCCCGTCCAGCCGCTGCACCGTGGTGCCGAGATGGAACAGTACCCCGTGCGATGCATGCAGCGCCTGTACGAAGCGGCCGATTTCAGGCCCGAGCACGCGCTGCATCGGGACCGGGTCGGGTGCGACCACGTGAACTTCGATGCCGCGTGCGCGCAAGGACGCAGCGACCTCCAGGCCGATGAAGCTGGAGCCGATCACCAGCGCCGACTTCGCGCCGGCAAGACGGCCCACGATGGCGCGGCTGTCATCGAAGCTGCGCAGGTTCAGCACCTGGCCGGGCACGGCGCCCTCTACTGCGAGTTGCACCGCGTCGGCACCGGTGGCCAGCAGCAGCGCGCCATACGGCAGCGTCGCACCGCCTTCGAGACGCAGCCGCTGCTGCGCCACGTCGATCGCGGCGACGCGCGTCTTCAGCCGCAGGTCGATGCGCCGCTCGGCGTACCAACCGGCCGGGCGCAGCGGCATCCAGTCGTCGGGCGCGTTGCCGGCCAGGAAGTCCTTCGACAGATTGGGGCGGTCTACCGGCGGGTCGGCGTCGGCGCTCAGCATCGTCAACGCGCCGTCGTAGCCCTGGCGGCGCAGCATCTCGGCGGCGGCCAACGCGGCAGCACCACCACCGACGATGACGGCCTCGTGCAGCGCCGACTTGCGGCGCTGCGAAACCGGCGCTGCCACGATGCGCTCGCGCACGATGGCCTGCTCACCCACCTGCTCCACGCGCCAGCACGGCAGCGGGTCGAGCGCCGGCGCGCAGATGGCCTGGCCGGTGGCGATGTCGAAGCGCGCGTGATGCATGGGGCAGCGCAGCGTGGTCCCGGCGAGCAGGCCGTCGGACAGCTTGGCGTGGTAATGCGTGCACAGCGCGCCCACGGCGTAGAGTCGCCCGGCCTGGCACAGCAGCAACGCGTCTTCGCCGTCGATCTGGCCGCTGATCATCGTGCCGTCGGGCAGTTCGCCGATCGGTACGCCGGCTCTCAAGTCGCGCGGAGCGGGTTCGGTCATGGTGGTGTGGGTCGGGCTATGCTGTATTCAGCCCGCGAATGGGTGGGCGAAGCAGGTACGGTACTCGGCCCGACCCCTGTCGGCAAGCTCGCCGCGAGCCGCCACCATGCCCGTTGATATTGCGCTGTCGGCTTCGGCTCGCCCTGCTCCTGAGCGGTCAATCGACCAAGCCTTCCGCGCGCATGGCCGCCTGCACTGCGGGACGGCTTGCCACACGCTGCAAGTAGGCCTGAAGGTGCGGGTGCGCGGTGATCGGGATCGACAAGAAGTTGACCCAGTTGAGGATCGCAAACGCATAGGCGTCGGCCACGCTGTAACGGCCGGCGAAGAAGTCTTGCTTGGCAAACAGCTTGTCCAACTCCACGAACCGGGCCGCCAAGCGTTCGCGCACCGCGGTGCGGGTGGAGTCGGCAGTCTCCTTGTGCCACAGCCACGGGCTGAACACCTTGTGCAGCTCGGTGCTGACGAATGCCAGCGCCTCGGTCACTGCCAGCCGGCGCTCGCTGCCGATGCGGCCGATCAGCGCTTGCTCCGGATCTTGGTCGGCCAGGTACTGCAGCAGGGCCGAAGCTTCGGAATGGCGCGCGCCGTTGTCGAACTCGAGCACCGGCACGTACCCGCGCGGCGAGATGTCGTAGTAGTTGGTGCCGTCCTGGAGCCGATGCTTGGCCAGATCCACAGGGATCGCTTCGAACGGCAGGCCCTGTTCGCGCAGCGCGATGTGGACCGCCAGCGAGCATGCCCCGGGCGAGTAATAGAGCTTCATGAGTAGATCCTTCTGGGCTGAGTGTTTGTGGATGAGTGCACGAACGAACTGTAGGATTGCGGCTTCGCCTTTGGAATGGACGATGAAGCAAACATCCATTGCACGAACGCAATCCCGGTTCGATGCCTCTGATCTCGAGGTCGTGCTCGCGTTGAACCGCGGCACAACGCTCGCCGGGGCCGGCGAGCGCCTCGGGGTCGATGCATCGACTGTCTTTCGCAGCCTGCAGCGGCTGGAGCGCAAGCTGGGGCAGGCGCTGTTCGCGCGCACGCGCTCGGGCTACTTGCCCAATGAGCTCGCCACGCAACTCGCCGTCCACGCCGAGGAGATGGAGGTGGCGCTGGAGTCGGCGCGCTCGTCGATCGAGCAGGCACCCACGCTGGTCTCGGGCTCGGTGCGTATCACGACGACCGACACCATGCTGCATGGGCTGGTGGCTCCGGCGCTGCTGGCGCTGAAGAAGACGCACCCGCTGCTGAACTTCGAGCTGCACACCGGCAATGAACTGGCCAGTCTCACGCGTCGCGAAGCCGACGTGGCGGTGCGCGCCACCAAACGGCCACCGCAGCACCTGGTGGGCCGCAACGTCGGCGCGATCCGCGTCGCGTTGTATGCGGCCAAGCAGCGCGGCGGACCCAAGTGGGCCGACGTGCAGGCCGGCCGCGTGGATTGGATCGCACCGGACGACGCGCTGCCGGATCACCCTTCGGTGGTCTGGCGCAAGCGCCATTTCCCCAAGACCCTGCCGCGCTATCGCGTCAGCAGCATTCAGTCGGTGCTCGAACTCACCGCGTTGGGCATGGGCGTGGGCATCGTGCCGATCTTTCTGGCTTCGCGCCGCAGCGACGTGACGCCCTTGACAGAAGCGTTGGAGGATGCCGAAACCGACCTATGGCTGCTCACCCACCCGGAATCGCGACACCTGCGCCGGGTCGCGACAACCTACGCGCACCTGGCCCAGACGTTGCAGCTGCCGCGTTGAACGTCGGCTTTCAAGCCGCTGGTCGCGTCACGGCTCGCTGTGCGGGCGTGGGCAGGCCCTGGTGGCGTACTTCGTAGCGCTCAGCTCGTTCCGCTGGACAGGATAGGACGCCATAGGCGCAAGGTGACCGCCATGGTGGCGGCTCCACTGGCGGCGATGGCCACCATGGCCCATGGCGCACCGACGCGCTCGGCCAGCCACCCCATCAGAAAGAACCCGACCGGAGCGATGCCAATGCACATGGTCAGCAGCCCGAACGCTTCGAGGCGTCGCTCGGGCGGTGAGTACACAAACACCAGCGTGGACTGCATGACCGCGAATAGCGCCTGGCCGGCGCCGATCAGCACCAGCGTGGCTCCAGACAGCAAAGGCAGCGTGCTCAACGCAAACGCCGGCATCATGCCCATAAACAGGATCGCCCCGCCGACATACACATGGCCTTGCTTCACGCGGGGGGCTAGCATCAGCAGAACGAGCGATCCGAGCACCGCTCCGACGCCCTCCATGCTCGCCAGGAGCCCGATACCCCGACTGCTGAGTTGCAGCCGGTCCTGGGCAATGACCGGCACCATGCTGACCATCGGCCAGCAGAACAGATTGAAGATGACCGTCACGTAGAGCACAGCGACCATTCGTGGCGACTGTCTTGCCGCCTGGAAGGCGCCCGCCAGAACTGCGGCCACGCTCTTGTAGTGCTTCGGTTCGAACTGGTCGTCGGTTGGGCCTGAACGCAGGGCCGCAACCGTCGCAACAACCGCGGCGTACGTGACGACAGCCGCCGCAAACACGGCGGTCATGCCTCCGCTGGCGAGCAGCAGTCCACCCACTGCGGGGCCGACCAGGCGAGAGCCGTTGTTCGCTATCGCATCGAATGCCATGGCCCGGCCCATGCGATGCGGCCCGACGAGGTCGCCGATGAGACTGCGTCGCAAGGGCATGTCGCCAGCCCAGGCGGCGCCGCCGACAAAGCTGGCGAGCGCCAGATGCCAGACCTCAAGCGCACCCGCGGCGGACATGCCCAGGAGCAAGAGGCTCGATCCCAACTGCGCTCCCTGCGTGACCAGCAGACCGTGCCGTCGCGAGATGCGGGTCGCCACGGCACCGAATCCCACGCCGAACAGCGCCAGCGGCAGCATCCGCAAGACCATCATGCTGGCCACCCACATCGCCGAGCCAGACTGCTGGTAGGTGAACACTCCGAACGTCAACAGCTCGATCCATCGAACAAAAGAACTCAGCAGGCCAACTGCCCACAGGCGCAAGAACTGGCGGTCGCCAAAGGGCGACCTGCGGCCGTCAGGCGGGAGTCCGCCAGGAGGATCAAGTTCGCGAGTCATGTGCCGTCAGTGGCATGTGTGCGTCGACGCACCCAGATTGATGGCATACCCCCAAAGCGCCCGCGTTCTTGCGACAGGTCGAGCAATAACAATGTATGAAACGCGCCGGCGAGATCGGCCCCCCCAAGCGTCAGGCTATCCGACCGCAGGGCCGGCAAGTTGCGTTCGCACGAGGGACGGTGAGGCTGCCATCGAGAAGGTGTCAGCCTGCGGCGCTCGACCGATGATGCGTGGCGAGCGAAATGGCCACGATGGGTCATGGTACGCGAGGACACCCTCCGTCGTGGATGCCACGCCGCGAGATCGGAGTCTGCGGTTGCTGCGCCCTGCTGCTGAGCAGGCCGGAGAGTCCGCGCAAATGCGCGGTAGCCCTGGGCCGTGACGCTGAACAGAATTGAAGGTTTGCTTCAGCTCGGCATGGCTTTGAATATCACCCGGTTCGTTGAGTCGATGCACGATGGTCTCATGTTCGAGGCCGAGAGCTGCAGCCCATTGAACCTCTGCCGATCGACTCGATCACATCCACTTTTGCCACTCGAAAAGACTCCGATGTGACCCCACAAGAGATCAAGGCCATCCTCGATGCCGCGTCCGGCAACACAGCGCCGGCGACCGTCGCATAGGCAGCGAATCCGATCGCCATCATGAAAACCGCAAACATCAACCGCCGGAGTGCGTTGCTGGCAGCCCTTGCATTGCCCGCAGGATGCGCCATTCAGCCCTTGGCACCCTTGCACACGGCAGCGATTCCGCCACCGCCCAGACCGCCTTCGTTGCGCACTCCCCTCGTCGGCCAGGCGTGGACCTATCGCAAGCTGAACTTCTTCAACAGCAGCGTGCTGGATGTCGTTCAGGAATCGGTCGCATCGGTGGCATCGACGGTCGACGTCAATCGTCAAGGGCAAGGCGGCGTAGCGCTCGCGGACGAAAAGCATGTCGCATGGGGACAGTTGCTACGCGACCCGGCATGGGACTACCAAATGACCTTTGAAGCGCCGGTGCCGTTGTGGCCACCGGTGTTGGCGATGGGTGCGAAAGCTTCTCTGAACACCCATTACCGCATGGACGGCGGATCGATCCGATTCTGGATCCAGGTTTACTGCGCCGTGCGCGGATGGGAGCGTGTCACCGTCGGTGCGGGGACATTCGAGACCCTGCGCATCGAGCGCCTGATTCGACTGGATCATCAGGACCATACCCGCGTAGAAACCTTACGACGAGACACGATGTGGTTGGCACCTGAGGTCGGACGATGGGTGGCCCGCGAAACTTCCGGCGAATACCGTGTGGCAGGTACCACCGGAATGTGGCCAAGCTATGCACTGGAAGACCACTTTCGCTGGGAGCTGACGGAGTGGCATTGATCACCTGCTCATCGCGGAGCTATGCCGCCGATGTAGCTCGGCGGGATGGCGGCTCTCCGCCTGCTGGTCTCAGATTCCGGAGCTGAAATGGGCCTTTCCCTCGACGTCATACAGTGGCCTGGGCACAGCGCCGCTACGTCCCAATGGTCAGTAGATTCACCGACCGTAGCTCAGCGCACCCAATGGTCAGCGAAATCGACCTAGTCGCATGCATGTGGGCACAGAGCCCAATGGTCAATTCGACGATCAGGAAAAATCGTCGTGGCACAGCATGGGCACAAAGTGGGCACAGCATGGGCACAAAGCAAAACGCCAACCGATTTGGTTGGCGTTTGCTTCGGCGCTGTGCCGCTA
>DATDES010000086.1:0-2608 GCA_036522975.1 Burkholderiaceae bacterium
GCTCCATGACGTCCATTCTAGGAGCCGGGCCGGTTTGACCGGCGATGGCGGCCTGGCTTACATTACTGACCAGTAAGTCATTAACATGCCGCCAGCCCTTCCCCCCAAGGCCACTGACCTGCGTCCCGCGCCGCGCCAGCGCCGCAAAGACGCTCGCCCGCACGAACTCCTCGACGCCGCGCTGACCCTGTTCGTCGAGAAGGGCTTCGCCGCAACCACGGCCGAAGAAGTCGCCCAACTCGCCGGGGTCTCCAAGGGCACGCTCTACCTCTACTACCCGAGCAAGGAAGAACTGCTCAAGGCCGTGATCGCGCAGCACCTGTCGGCGCGCATCGCAGCGACCGCCGAGGAAGTGCGCCAAATCGAGGGGCCAATGGCCCCTGTGCTGCGCAAGATGCTGGTGCCATGGTGGCAACAGACCTATGCCAGCGCGGCCTCCGGCACCTTCAAGCTGATCATCACGGAGGTGCGCAGTTTCCCCGAGATCGCCGAGTTTTATGAGCGCGAGGTCATCGAACCCGGCCATCAACTGGTCGGCACAATCCTGCAACGCGGCATCGCCAGCGGTGAGTTCCGCGCCGTCGACATTGAGAGCACGGTGCACTCGCTGCTGTTGCCGATGGTCATGCTGTGCACACACAAGCACGCGCTGGGCGCCTGCACCCCGCATGCGATCAACGCCGAGAAATTCATCGCCGACCATGTCGAGCTGGTTCTCAGCGGCCTGCTTCAGGCGCCCGCCCGGCCGGGACGGACCCGACGACCCATAAAATCGGCCTGAACCATCTGTCACGCCATGAACATCGAACACGCGCGCTTCAACATGATCGAGCAGCAGATCCGGCCCTGGGAGGTGCTGGACCAGGGCGTGTTGTCCCTGCTCGCGGTCGTCAAACGGGAGGATTTCGTGCCACCGGCCTATCGGGCCCTGGCCTTCGTCGACACCGAGGTGCCCCTGCCGGCAGGCCAGCTGATGCTGGCACCCAAGGTCGAGGCGCGGCTGCTCCAGGCGCTGCGCGTGACCCGCCACGAGCGCGTGCTCGAAGTCGGCACGGGCTCGGGCTACATGGCGGCCCTGCTGGCACACAAGGCACAGCAGGTCATCACGCTGGAGACCGAGCCCGAGCTCGTGGTCATGGCCGCGGCCAACCTGCGCCGCGCCGGCGTTGGCAACGCCTCGGTGCGCAGCCTCGATGGCGCACGCGGTCTGCCCGACCAGGCGCCGTTTGATGCCATCGTGCTGTCGGGGTCGGTGGCCGACGTTCCCGCCGACCTTCTAGACCAGCTGAAACCGGGTGGCCGCCTGGTCGCCATCGTCGGCCAAGAGCCGGTGATGCGCGCCACCCTGATCACGCGCGTGACCGCAGCCCATTTCAAGCGCGAAGAGTTGTTCGACACCGTGGCACCGCGACTGAAAGGCTTTGCGGAGCCGGCAGCGTTCCGCTTCTGACCTTGCCGATGCACTTGAGGTCCGCTTTCCGACCGCTCGTCGCAAGCCAACAGCCGGCGCCGGCCACAGCGGCTACAAAGCGCGCTGCATTTTTCCCGACCCGACAACAACATCCCGCGAGGAATCTCAATGCCCCGTTTGTGTCACCTGCTGCTCGCCAGCATCGCCCTGGTCGCCGCCACGGGCAGCCGGGCCCAAAGCCTCCAGGAGGTCTACGAGGCGGCGCGGGCCTACGACGCCACCTACCTCGCGGCGCGCGCCCTGGCCGACTCGGCGCTGCACAGGGCCGAGCAGGCCTATGCCCTGCGCCGGCCCAACGTGAGCGCCAACGGCACCGCGACGCGCAATGAGACCGACCCGGCCACGAACCTGATCAACCCGACCGGCGAGCGCTTCGGTACCACCACCGCACAGGCCGAGATCATCGGTCGCCAGCCGCTGTACAACCGCGACAGCAGCGTGCGGATCACCCAGGCCGAGAAGCAGCTCGAGACCGCGCGAGCAGACCTGCAGACCGCTGAAGACGACCTGATTGTCCGGGTCGCGCAAACCTATTTCGACGTGCTCGTCGCGCAGGATGCCTTGGCGGCCGCCCAGGCCAACCGAACGGCCAACGGCGAACAACTCGCGTCGGCCAAGCGCAATTTCGAGGTCGGCACCGCAACCATCACCGATACGCGCGAAGCCCAGGCCCGCTTCGACCTCGGAACGGCGGCCGAGATCGCCGCCGACAACGACCTGCGCACCAAGCGCGTCGCACTCGACCAATTGATCGGCCGCACCAACGTCACGCCGCGTCCCTTGTCGGTACCGATTGCCTTGCCGATACCGGCGCCGGTCGATGACTTGGTCGCGCAGTCCCAGACCCGCCACCCGCTCGTTCGCAAGGCCGATCTGGCATTGGAGATAGCCAAGCTCGAGACTGAACGGGCGCGCGCCGGGCACCTCCCGACGCTCGACGCAGTCGCCCGCGCCGGCACCACCTACCTCAGCAGCGGCAGCAACGCCGGCAACACGGCAACCGCCAGCCTGGGCCTGCAATTCAACATGCCGATCTATTCGGGCTATTCAGTGCAGAACCGGATCAAGGAAACGCTTTCGCTGGAGGAGCGCTCGCGCAACGACCTCGACGCGGCACGCCGCGGCGTCGCCCAGGCC
>DATDES010000087.1:0-2348 GCA_036522975.1 Burkholderiaceae bacterium
GGACAAGGGCGGCCGGGTTGCACTGCACTGCCCTGGCCCCCGCGGGGCGCATCGAGAACGCCCATCTCGCGCAGAGGGAAGCCCGCTTCGTCGAGCACGCCGAGCATCGCGTAGCGGTGGATCACCAGGCGCGCAAGATAGGCCACCGTGGACGGCCAGGTCTGCTGCCGGCGCTGTCCGGGCACGAAAGCCATGAAGTGGCCTAGGGGCTCGGCGTAGTTGAGCAGCTTGCGCAGCTTCATGCCGATCCAGGCCGGGTCGATCACGCGCATGTCGAGCGCCAACAGGCGGGCCAGACCGTCGAGGGCACGCGGGTAGTTGCCGGCCAGCGCAAGCGCGCAGGGCCGCGTCACGGCACTGCCATCGGGACCCGGCAGCGTGACCTCCTTCAGCGTCACCGTGAAGGCCTCCCCGCTCGCGGGGTTGTCGATGTCGACCGCCCAGGCCAGGGTGCCCGACGGATCGGTGTGCGGCTCGTCTCGGGCGAACAGCGCGTCGATCACTGGCGCGGCTGCGCCCGGCCGCGCTGGCAGCGCGCCGAGCTGTTCGCACCGCCAGCGGATCACCGCCGCGGTGGCCGCGACGACGCCCGGGAAGGCGCGCCGCTCGCCATGCGGCGGGAAGGGCATTTCAAAAGGGCGCTCCTCGGCGACGGTGGCCAGCGCATCGAGCTTCAGCTGCAGCCATGCGGCATCGTTGGCACGCAGGTCCATCGACAGGGTCTTGGCCAACGCGCCGAGGCCGCGCGGTTGCTCGGCGCCGTTGACCCAGACTTCGAAGGGTTCCGCACCGGCGCCTGCTTCACGCGGGACGTCACCGACGAACAGCGCAAAGGATCCGAATGGGTGCTCGATCATGTAGGTCCAGGCGGCATTGCCGCCCGGCAACTCGGGCCGGCCGGGCCAGCGCAGCGAAGCCAGCACGGGCACCGCAGGTGCGTCGATCGCCAGGCGACGATTGGGATCGCTGACCTGTAGCGGTGCCGGCTGCGTCGACAGCACGCTGCCGAGCACGGCGTTGGGCCGGTAGGTCGCCAGTCCCTTCAGGCCCAGCGACCAGGCCTGCTGGTAGAGCCGCTCGAAATCGGCATACGGATAGTCGGCCGGCACGTTGACGGTCTTGCTAATCGCCGTGTCGACGAACGGCGCCACCGCCGCCACCATTTCTGCGTGGGCCTGCGCGCTCATCTCGAGCGCGTTCACGAAAGCCGGTGTCAACGGCGCATCAGCGCCAAACAGGTGTTTGTATAGGCGCCAGGCGTGATCTTCGACGCGGTGCTCGGCGAAGCTGCCATCGCTCTGGCGCTTCTTGCGCAGGTAGGTCCAGCTGAATGCCGGCTCGATGCCATTGCTCGCGTTGTCGGCAAAGGCCAGGCTGATGGTGCCGGTGGGTGCTATCGACAGCAGATGTGAGTTGCGGACGCCATGCGTGCGGATGCGGTCCTTCAGCGCCTGCGGCAGACGCGAGGCGAAGCTGCCGCCCGACAGGTACAGGTCGGCGTTGAAGAGCGGAAATGCGCCGCGCTCCATGGCCAGGTCGATCGACGCGTCGTAGGCCGCGTCGCGCAGACCCTCGGCGATGCGCCGGGCCATCGCACGCGCGGGCTCGCTGTCGTAGCGCAGATTCAGCATCACCAGCGCGTCGCCGAGGCCGGTGAAGCCCAGACCGATGCGCCGCTTGCGGCGCGCCTCTTCTTGCTGCTGCGGTAGCGGCCACATCGTTGCGTCGAGCACGTTGTCTAGCATTCGCACGGCCGTGCGCACCAGTTGGGCGAAGCCAGGATCGTCGAAGGCGGCGTCGGCTTCGAACGGACGCTGCACGAAGCGGGTCAGGTCGATCGAACCGAGGCAGCAGCAACCGTAGGCAGGCAGTGGTTGCTCGCCGCAGGGATTGGTCGCGTGGATGTGCTCGCAGTACGCGAGGTTGTTGTCGCGGTTGATGGTGTCGAGAAAGAGCACGCCCGGCTCGGCATGGTCGTAGGTCGCGCGCATGACCTGGTCCCACAGCTCACGTGCGGGCAGCTTGCGGTAGACCCATTGCCCATCAACGCGGCGGTAGGCACCCACGCCCTTCTGCGCCGCTCCGGGCTCGGCGCGGTGCACCAACTCGATCTCGCCGCCATCACGAACAGCGGCCATGAACGCGTCTGTCACACCGATCGAGACATTGAAGTTCATCAGGTCGCCGCGATCCTTGGCATGGACGAATTCCTCAATGTCGGGGTGGTCACATCGCAGCACACCCATCTGCGCGCCGCGACGAGCGCCTGCAGACTCGACGGTCTCGCACGAGCGATCGAAGACGCGCATGTAGCTCACCGGACCGGAAGCCGAACTCTGCGTCGCACC
>DATDES010000088.1:0-10799 GCA_036522975.1 Burkholderiaceae bacterium
ATCGACAGCATCACCGAGATCAGCGCGATGCCGTCGCCGATGCAGTGGTGGATGCGCGAGACCAGCGCACTGTGCTCGCCGTCCAGCGCTTCGATCAGGGCGAACTGCCAGAGCGGTCGCGACGGGTCGAGCGGGCTCGCAGCCAGTTCGGCGACGCGCCGCTTCAGCGCGTCGAGCGGCGCCTCGCCGGGGTGCCGGTGCAGGGCTTCGCGCCGCACGTGGTGGCCGATGTCGAAATCCACGTCGGTGACCCAGCTCGCACCAGCCGCGTGCTCGACCACCTTCTGCCGAAAGCGCGGATAGGCCAGCAAGCCCTCGCCAATGCGCTGCTGCAGCTCGTCCAGCGTCAGCCGCGGCGCGAGCAGCCAGACGCCGACGATCATCATCAGGTTGGCCTCGCTGTCCATGCGCAGCCACGCCGTGTCGACGCGCGACATGCGTTCGATCGTGGCGGCATCGGTCATCGGGCTTTCCTCATCATGATGGCGCAGCGGGGGTGTGTTCGACGGTGCTCGCTAAGATGCACCTCGTCCATCGAATCTAACCCGAAAGGTGCGCACCATGGCCGACCTCAAGACCACGTTCGAGAAAGCGGTTGCCGACAGCAAGGGCCTGTCCGAGAAGCCCGACAACGCCACCCTGCTGCAGCTCTACGCGCTCTACAAGCAGGCCAGCAGTGGTGACGTCGACGGCAAGCGCCCGGGCTTCACCGACATGGTCGGTCGCGCCAAGTGGGACGCCTGGAACGCCATCAAGGGCAAGGACGCGAATGCGGCGATGCAGGAGTACGTGGACCTGATCGAGTCGCTGAAGTAGCCCTCGCCGCCTGCGGCGGCTGGTGCGGCACCCGCCGGCGCTACTTCTTCGACACCGTCTTGCTTGCGGCCGGCTTCGCACTCTTGGCCAATAGTGAATCGAGGTTCTTCAAGATCTCGGCCTCGATGGTCTTCGAGAAGGCGCCGAGCAGGAAGCCGAGCTTGGCGTTGAGGTCGAAGTGGTCGGCGGCGACGATCAACTGGCCGTTGACGCCCGAGCGGGTGAACTGCACGGTGTCGCTGGTCTCGCCCTCGAGCACGCTGCACTCCATATCGAATTTCTTCTCCACCTCTTCGGCCCATTGCCAAGCGATCTTGCGTGCCTTGGCCAGGCCGAGCTTGTGTTCGCGGTGGATCTTGATGTCGGCCATCGTCCGTCTCCTGTTCAGATGGCGCGCAGTGTGGCCTGCCGCTCAGCCTTCGGCAAGGCAGCCAGGCGTTTGACTTCGGCGTGGAAGCGCGCGAAGTCGCGACCCTCGCGCTCGAACAGGCGCTCGAAGTTCGGTACCAGCTCGTTGTAGGCGGCGAGTACGCCCAGGGAGGCGTTGTTGGCGCGTTCGAACCAGGCGTCGTAGCCGGTGAATCCGCCCCAGCGCTCGATCTTCAGGCGGGCGTGGTCGGCTCGCATCTCGCTCATCGCGGTGGCCTTGCCGGCGCGCTTGTCGGCGTCACTCGCGTTGCTCCGGTAGAGCGCTTCGAGCCGCTCGCGGTAGCGGCCGGTCAGCGTGCGGAAGTCGTTGCGGCGCGCCTCGAGGGCTGCGTACTGCGCGCGCGCGACATCGTCGCCGTGCTCAGCCAGCCAGCGCGCACCGCCGACGCGCTCGACCGCGGTCGCGAAAGACTCGTTGAACGTCGTATCGTCGGCGGCATAGACGACCTGATGCGCCAGTTCGTGAAAGATCAGCCGCGCCAGCTCGCCCTCGGGCCATTGCACAAAGGTGTTGAGCAGCGGATCGCCTCCGAGCCAGTCGAGCTTGCCCAGCGTCGAGTACGCCGGCACCCCATACACCGACACCTCGAGGCCGCGCGCGCGCAAGGCCTCGGCCTCGGCGTCTGCTGCGCCACGGTCGTAGTAGCCGCGGTAACCGACGCAACCGACGACCGGGAAACACCAGGTCTCGAGCGCCAGCGACAGCTCGGGCGCCGCCACGACGTTCCACACGGCGGCGTTGCGGCCGAGCTCGGTGTAGCGCCGGTAGCTGCGGTTGTCGGGCAGCGCCAGCTCGCGCACGGCGAAGTCGCGGATCCGCTGGCTGAGCAGCAAACGCTCGCGCAATGCGGCGGGGGTACTGGTGTCGATGGTCAGGTCGTCGACCGGACGGGAGCGTGCGATAAGGTCCAGGTGGCCGCCGACCGATTGCGCGTAGTAGCCCAGGGTCGAACAGCCGGCCGTCAGGCAGGCCGTGGCGAAGATGACCAGAAGGCTTGCTGCCGCTCCGATGCCTGCCACGACCAGCCAGCGCCTCAAGGCGTCGCGGCCAATTCGACCTGCACCAGGCAATCGTAGAACGCCGGTGCGCGGCCGATGTCGGTGAGGCGCTGGTGGGTCAGCTCGTTGACGTTGGTGCCCGCAACTCCGAACTTGCGCCACCAGATGCCCAGGCCGTTGACGACGCCAGGACGTGCGCGCGCGCTCACCTCGGCCTTGCAGCGGTACTCACCGCGCTCGTTGAAGACGCGCACCAGCGCGCCGCTCTCGATACCGCGCGCCGCCGCGTCGGCGGCATCGATCTCGAGCAGCGGCTCGCCCTCGATGCTGCGCAGGCTTTGCACGTTGACGAAACTGGAGTTGAGGAAGTTGCGCGCCGGCGGCGAGATCATCGCCAGCGGAAAGCGTGCCGCCAGGGCCGGGCTCGACGCCACACTCTCGTAGTTGGGCACATGATCGGGCACGCCCAGGCCGGGCACGTCGACCCGAACCCGGCCATCGGCGGTGGGAAAGCCACCCTCGGCGAAAGGCGCGTCGGGCAGCGGCAGAGCGGCCCAGCCGCGCTCGCGCAAGGCATCGAACGAGGCGCCGAGCTTGTCGTACAGCAAGGCCTGGCGCGCCAGAGCCTCGTCGTCATCGCCGAAGCAGGGATCGCTGAATCCCATGCGCAGCGCCAGATCGCGAAAGATCTGGGTGTTCGGCCTGGACTCGCCGATCGGGGCGATAGCCGGCTCGTTGAACATCACGTCGGTGTGGCCGTAGGTCGTGTGCACGTCGAGGTGCTCGAGCTGTGTCGTCGCGGGCAGCACGTAGTCGGCCAGGTCGGCGGTGTCGGTCATGAAGTGTTCGAGCACGACCGTGAACAGGTCGTCGCGGCCGAATCCGGCCACCACCTTCTTCGATTCCGGCGCCACGGCGACCGGGTTGCTGTTGTAGACGATCAGCGCCTCGATCTTCGGGCCGAAGGATGCGGAAGCCTCGCGCAGCAGGTCGTCGCCGATGGTGCTCATGTTGATCGTTCGCGGACGGCGCCCGCCGAGCAGATCGGGGCGCTGGAGTGCGGGATCCTTGTAGGGCGCGAACCAGCCTGAACTCGACAGCAACAGGCCGCCGGCACGATGGCGCCAGGCACCGACCAGGCAAGGCAGCAGCGCGATCAGGCGCGTGGCGTTGCCGCCACCGTGCACACGCTGCATGCCGTAGTTGAGGCGAATGGCGGCCGGTTCGATCGAGGCCAGGTCATGCGCCAGGCCGCGGACTTCGTCGGCCGTGATCCCGCACACGGTCGCGGCGCGCTCGGCGGGCCACTGCAGCGCGCGCTCGCGCAGCAAGGCGAAGCCATCGACGTGACGCTCGATGTAGCCGTGGTCCAGCTGGTCGGTGGCGATCAGTTCGTGCATCACGCCCAGGGCCAACGCACCGTCCGTTCCGGGCAGCAGCGCGATGTGCTGGTGGCATTTGTCGGCGGTTTCGGTACGGCGCGGGTCGATGCAGAGCAGCTTGGCGCCGGCGCGCTTGGCTTGTTGCGCCAGGGTCCAGAAATGCAGGTTGCTGGCGATCGAGTTGCTGCCCCAGATGACGATCAGCCGGCTCTCGCCGAAGAAGCGCATGTGCATGCCGACCTTGCCGCCATATGTGGCGGCCAGGGCCTCGCCGCCGGCCATCGAGCAGATCGTGCGGTCGAGCAGGGACGCACCGAGCCGGTTGAAGAAGCGCGCGGCCATGCCTTCGCCTTGCAGCAGACCCATCGTGCCGGCGTAGCTGTAGGGCACTATGGCCTCGGGGTCGCGTGCGGCGATGGCCTTCAGGCGCGCAGCGATGTCCGCCAGCGCCGTGTCCCAGCCGACCCGCTCAAAGCGGCGGGCACCTTTCGGGCCGACGCGCTTCAGGGGGTGCAGCACGCGCTCAGGGTCGTGGCTGCGCTCGGCATAGCGCGAGACCTTGGTGCACAGCGCCCCCTGGGTAGTGGTGTGCTCGGGATCGCCTTGGATGCGCAGGACTCGCCCGCCCTGCACCGTGACCCGCATTGCGCAGGTGTCGGGGCAGTCGTGCGGGCAGGCAGCGTGGACCGTGCGTATTGACGGGTTGGCCATCGGGCTCGATGAAACAGCGTCCATGGATGAACTATTGCACATGCGCGTCGCGTCGCCAGGGCTTACGCTGGCGGCCCAAGCCCACTCCCGCCCCAAGAATGAAGCGCCGCGCCGTCCTGCATCAACTCGCCGCCGGCGCCAGCGCGCTCGCCCTGCCCGCGTTGGCGCAATCTGATCGGCGCATCCTGCTCGGCCAGTCTGCACCGCTGACAGGTTCGGCGGCCCAACTCGGCATCCAGTTCCTGAGCGGCGCCAAGCTCGCCTTCGAGCGCGCGAACGCCCGCGGCGGCATCAACGGCCGTAGTGTCGAGTTGCGCTCGATGGACGATGGCTACGAACCGGCCCGCTGCCAGGCCAATACCCAGGCCCTGCTGAACGAGGACGTGCTAGCCCTGTTCGGCTACATCGGCACGCCGACCAGCCTGGCGGCGCTGCCGCTGGCGACCGCGGCCAGAGTGCCATTCGTCGCTCCCTTCACCGGCGCACAGGCCTTGCGCGACCCTTTCAACCGCTACGCCTTTCACCTGCGGGCGTCGTACTACGACGAGACGGCGCGCATCGTCAACCAGGTGACGCAGGTCGGCATGAAGCGAGTGGCTGTGTTCCACCAGAACGACAGCTACGGCCAGGCAGGCCTGGACGGTGTGCTGCGCGCCCTCAAGGCGGTCCAGCTCGAACCCGTGGCCACCGCAACCGTCGAGCGCAACTCGGCCGACGTGAGCGCCGCCCTCGAACGCGTGCTGCCCAGCCGTCCGGAAGCGATCGTCCAGGTCAGCGCGTACAAGAGCTGTGCGGCCTTCGTGCGCGCCGCGCGCAAGGCCGGCTACGCCGGCCAGTTCTACAACGTGTCCTTCGTCGGCACCCAGGCGCTGGCCGACGAACTCGGCCCCGACGCCCGCGGCGTGGTGGTGAGCCAGGTGATGCCCTACCCATTCGCGCCGGTCAGCGCGCTGGCCAACGAGTTCCTCGGCGCGGCGGCGGCGGCCCAACCCAAGGTCCAGGCCAACTACAGCAGCATCGAAGGCTACATCGCCGGCCGCGTCGTGCTGGAGGGACTGCGCCGCGCGGGCGCCGCGCTTTCGCGCGAAGCCTTGATCGCGGGCCTCGAGTCGATCCAGAACCTCGACCTCGGCGGCTTCTTCGTCGACTTCAACCCGCGAAAGCGGGTCGGATCGAGCTTTGTCGACCTGACGATCCTCGACGGCAGCGGCAACGTCAGGCGCTAGGCCCAGGCCCCTTCGGGGCCGTGGCATGCGGCGTAAACTGGTCTGCTCAGCAGCCTGAGACGCGCCATGCAGTTGATCGAATCCATTCTCGCCGACGCCGCCGCGATCGCCACGATGCGGCGCGATATCCATGCCCATCCGGAGCTCTGCTTCGAGGAACAGCGCACCAGCGATCTGATCGCCAAGGCCCTGACCGACTGGGGCATCCCGGTGCACCGCGGCCTGGGCACCACCGGCGTCGTCGGGATCGTGCAGAACGGCAGCAGCAAGCGCGCCGTCGGCCTGAGGGCCGACATCGATGCGCTGCCAATGACCGAACGCAACCGCTTCGCCCACGCCAGCCAGCACCCGGGCAAGATGCACGCTTGCGGCCACGACGGCCATACCGCGATGTTGCTGGCGGCGGCCAAGCACCTGTCTCGGCACCGCAATTTCGACGGCACCGTCTACCTCGTTTTCCAGCCGGCCGAAGAGGGCGGTGGCGGCGCGCGCGAGATGATCAAGGACGGGATCTTCGACAAGTTCCCGATGGAGGCCATCTTCGGCGCGCACAACTGGCCGGGCATGGCGGTCGGCCAGTTCGCGGTCAAGCCCGGGCCCTGCTTCGCGTCGAGCAACGAGTTCAAGATCACGGTCCGCGGCAAGGGCGCGCATGGTGCGATGCCGCACAACGGCATCGACCCGGTGCCGGTGGCCTGCGCGATGGTCCAGGCCTTCCAGACCATCATCACGCGCAACAAGCGGCCGATCGATGCCGGCGTGATCTCGGTGACGATGATCCATGCCGGCGAAGCGACCAACGTGATTCCCGACACCTGCGAACTGCAGGGTACGGTGCGCACCTTCACGCTCGAGGTGCTCGACCTGATCGAGGCGCGCATGAAGGCCGTTGCCGAACACACCTGCGCCGCCTTCGGCACTGCTTGCGAATTCGAGTTCGTGCGCAACTACCCGCCGACGATCAACCACATGGCCGAGACGGCGTTCTTCCAGCGCGTTGCCGCCGACGTGGTCGGCCCGGCCAACGTGCACGACTTCGAGCCGACCATGGGCGCCGAGGACTTCAGCTACTTCCTGCTCGAGAAGCCCGGCTGCTACTTCCTGATCGGCAACGGCGACGGCAGCCACCGCATCGGCGGCCACGGCATGGGGCCGTGCATGCTGCACAACCCAAGCTACGACTTCAACGACGACCTGATCCCGCTCGGCGCGACGATGTGGGTGCGTCTGGCCGAAGCCTGGCTGGCCGAGCCGCGGCCTTGAGCATGAGTTTCAGCGACTGCTTCGCCGCAACCTACGCCGAGGCCCGCGCCAAGTTCCTGAACGCCGCTGCGGTCGCCGGCCTGGATGCCGAGAGCCATGTACACCCGATGCTCGGCCGCGACGGCGAGGCCCTGGCGATGGATGTCGTGCGCGAGGGCACGCGTGAGGCGGCCTCGCTGCTGCTGATCACGAGCGGCTGTCACGGCGTCGAGGGCTTCTGTGGTTCCGGCGTGCAAGTCGCACTGCTGCGCGACGCGGCCTGGCACGCCGTGCTGCGCGACAGCGGCGTTGCGGTGCTCTATGTGCACGCGCTCAATCCCTACGGCTTTTCGTGGCTGCGCCGGGTGACGCACGAGGGCGTCGATCTGAACCGAAACTTCCACGACTTCTCGAAGCCGCTACCGGCCAATCCGGGCTACGAAGAACTGGCACACGCGCTGGTGCCCGCGACCTGGCCGCCGCCGGCCGAGGCCCAGGCCAGCCTGTACCGCTACGCCGCCACGCACGGCGAACGCGCGCTGCAGACGCTGATCACCAGCGGCCAGTACACACATCCTCTGGGCCTGTTCTTCGGCGGTGTCAACCCGACCTGGAGCAACGTCACGCTGCGCCATGTGCTGCAGGAACATGGCCGGCGCTGCCGACGCCTGGGCTGGATCGACCTGCACACCGGCCTGGGCCCGAGCGGCCATGGCGAGCGCATCTTCGCCTGCCGCGACGACGCCAGCGCGCTGGCACGGGCCCGCGCCTGGTGGGGCGCCGACGTGACCTCGATCTACGACGGCAGTTCGACCTCGGCCCTGCTGTCGGGCCTGATGTGGACGGCGGCGGATCAGGAGTGTGCCCAGGCCGAGTACACCGGCATCGCGCTCGAATACGGCACCGTACCGGTAGTGGAGGTGATCGACGCGCTGCGCGGCGACCACTGGCTCGAGATCCATCCCGAGGCCGAAGCGGCACAGGGTGCCGCGATCAAGCGCCGCGTGCGCGATGCGTTCTACACCGATACAGACGACTGGAAACAGCGCATCGTCGAGCAGGCCTTCGAGGCTTCGCGGCAGGCCGTGCGCGGACTGACAGCCTGAGCTAGGGCCGGCGCGACGCCGCAGGCGTCTTGGGGCCGTCTGTTCAGAGCCAACCGCCGCGGCGCAGCTCGCCTTCGCACTGTGGCGCGTTCTCGAACAGCATCGCCTGCCAGCCGTTGGCGTGCGCCGCTTCGATATTGCCGGCGTGGTCGTCGATGAACAGGGTCCGGTCGAGGTCGAGCGCCAGCGCATCACGGGCATGTTCGAACATCGCGCGCTCGGGCTTGATCAACCCGACTCGACCCGAGAACACGCGCGCATCGAACCAGCCGAAGCACGGGTGCTGCGCTTCGAGGTGGTCGGCATAGGGGATCGGCATGTTCGACAGCAGGGCCAGACGGTGCCCGGCCGCCCGCACGCGTTCGAGCAGGGCCACGCTGGCAGGCATCGGCTGGATATGCGTGGGGATCGCGGCGATCAGGGCCCGCAGCCCTTGCAATGGGTAGCCCGTGCGCCCGGCAATGCGCTGGGCCAGGGCCTCGGGTTCGATGCGACCGAGATCGAACTGGGCCCAGTCGGCCGTCGGCGAAGAGGCCTGGAACACCGCCGCCGCCACCGCCTTGGCACTGGCCGGGTCATGCGCCTGCGCCGGCAACACTTTGCGCATCAACTCGAGCGGCTGCCAATGCACCAGCACGCCGCCGACGTCAAACACGATCGTGCGCCGGCTCATGATCTGAGCCGCGCCAGCAGCGCTGCCGTTGAGCCGTCCAGGCCGCTGGCGTCACCCGAGGCCAGGCGCGGCAACAGCTGACTGGCCAGAGCCTTGCCGAGCTCCACGCCCCATTGATCGAAGCTGTTGATGCCCCACAACGCACCGCTAGTGAACACGCGGTGTTCGTACATCGCGATCAAGGCGCCGAGGGAGCGCGGCGTGAGAGCGTCCAGCACGAGCGTCGTGCTGGGCCGGTTGCCCGGGAAGCTGCGGTGCGAGGCCAGGGTGCTCGCGTCGATCACCGCGCCCGCGGTGGGAGCGATCTCGCCCGAGGCTTCGGTCTGGGTCTTGCCCAGCATCAGCGCCTGGCTCTGGGCCAGGCAGTTGGCGAGCAGCTTGGCGTGCTGGTCGGCCAGCGCGTGGCTCGGCGTCTTGACGGCGATGAATTCAACTGGAATCACATCGCTGCCCTGGTGCAGCATCTGGAAATAGGCATGCTGGCCATTGGTGCCGGGCTCACCCCACACCACCGGACTGGTCGCCAGGGGCAGGACTGCGCCGGCCATGTCGACGCGCTTGCCGTTGCTCTCCATTTCGAGCTGCTGCAGGTAGGCCGGCAGGCGTGCCAGGCCCTGGTGGTAAGGCGCAACCGAACGACTCGTGAAACCGTGGAAGTTGCGGTACCAGACATCGAGCAGGCCGATCAGCACTGGCAGGTTGCGCGCGAGCGGCGCTGTCGCGAAGTGCCGGTCCATCGCGTGCGCGCCGGCCAGCAGGGCGCGAAAGTTGCCCGCCCCGATGGCGATGGCGATCGGCAGCCCGATCGCGCTCCACAGCGAGTAGCGCCCGCCGACCCAGTCCCAGAAGCCGAAAGTGGTGTCGATACCGAAACGCGCCGCGGCGTCGACGTTGGTTGTCGTGGCGACGAAGTGGCGCGCGATGTCGCTGCCACCCTGGGACAGGAACCAGTCGCGCGCGGTTTGCGCATTGGCCATCGTCTCCTGCGTCGTGAAGGTCTTGGAAGCGACGATGAACAGGGTGTCGGCCGGGTCGAGGCGCCGCAGCACGCGGGTCAGGTCGTGGCCGTCGACATTGCTGACGAAGTGCAGGGTCAGCTCGCGCTGACCGTAGGCGTCGAGTGCCGGCACGACCATCTGCGGGCCGAGGTCGCTGCCGCCGATGCCGATGTTGACAACGTGGCGGATGCCGCTGGCCACCGTGTCGCGCACGCTGTCGGCATAGGCCAGCATCGCCTCGAGCACGCGATGAACCTCGCCACTGAAGGGCCCGTGGCCGGGCGGTGCGCGCAAGGCCGTGTGGAGCACCGCACGGCCCTCGGTGGCGTTGATCGGCTCGCCAGCGAACATCGCGTCACGGCGCGCTTCGAGGCCGCATTCACGCGCCAGATCGAGCAGGAACTTCAGGGTCGCGGTATCGACGAGGTTCTTCGACAGATCGGCAAAGACCTCGGGCGCCTCGAAGGACAGGGCCGCCGCGCGGCCGGGGTCGCGCGCAAAGGCCTCGCGCAAGTCGAAGTCACGCCCATGGCCCTCGAAGTGGCCCTTCAAGGTGGCCCAGGCCGCCGTTTCATCGCAGCGAAGCGGCTTCACTTCAGGGCCTCGATCATCCGATCCAGTTTCGCCGCATCGGCAGCAAAGCTGCGGATGCCCTCGGCCAGCTTCTCGGTCGCCATCGCGTCGTCGTTGAGCGCGTAGCGGAACTCGACTTCGTTGAACGTGGCCGCGTGCAGGCCCATGCGGCGCGCGCGGTCAGGATCGAGCGCGCGCGGCACGCTCGCGTCGGACGCCTGCAGCTGCGCCAGCAGCTCGGGGCTGATCGTCAGCAGATCGCAGCCGGCCAGCGCCAGGATCTGGCCGACATTGCGAAAACTGGCCCCCATCACTTCGGTCTCGATGCCGTAGTGCTTGTAGTAGTTGTAGATCTGAGCCACCGACTGGACGCCGGGGTCGTTGGTGCCGGCCTGCGCCGCGTCGTCCCAGGCCACGCCGGCGGTCTTCTTGTGCCAGTCGTGGATGCGGCCGACGAAAGGCGAGATCAGGGTCACCCCCGCCTCGCCGCAGGCCACGGCCTGGCAGAAAGCGAACAACAGGGTGAGGTTGCAGTGGATGCCTTCGTGCTCCAGCGCCTTTGCCGCCTGGATACCCTCCCAGGTGGCCGCCACCTTGATCAGCACCCGCTCGCGACCGACGCCAGCACGCTCGTAGAGCTCGAT
>DATDES010000089.1:0-10393 GCA_036522975.1 Burkholderiaceae bacterium
ACAGCAGCGCCTGTGCATCGCGCGCGGTATTGCGATCAAGCCCGAGGTGCTGCTACTCGACGAACCTTGTTCGGCGCTGGATCCGATCTCGACCGGCAAGATCGAGGAGCTCATCCACGAACTGAAGGCCGACTACACGGTGGTCATGGTGACGCACAACATGCAGCAGGCGGCGCGCTGCTCCGACTACACCGCCTACATGTACATCGGCGACCTGATCGAATTCGGTCCGACCACCGAACTGTTCATGAAACCGAAGAAGCGCGACACCGAGGACTACATCACCGGCCGCTTCGGCTGACGAGGAGCCGACGATGATCGACAAACACCTTTCAACCCAGTTCGATGCCGAACTGTCGGGCATCTCGAACCGCGTGCTCGAAATGGGCGGCCTGGTCGAGTCTCAGGTCTCGCAGTCGGTCTACGCGCTGGCGCAGTTCAGCATCGAGACCGCGACCCAGGTGCTGCAGGCCGAAGAACGCGTCAATGCGATGGAGATCGAGATCGACCGTGATCTGTCGGCGATCATCGCGCGGCGCCAGCCTACCGCGCGCGACCTGCGCCTGCTGATCGCCATCAGCCGGATCATCGCGAACCTTGAGCGCGTGGGCGATGAGGCGGCGCGCATCGCACGCACCGTGCAGCGCCTGATCAATACCGGCGTGTCGAGCCGGATGCGCCTGCCGGTGGCCGATCTTTCCTTCGAGTCGGACTTGGCGATCGCCCAGTTGCGCAAGACCCTGGACGCCTTCGCGCGCCTGGACACCGCGCAAGCGCTCGAGGTTCTGCGCGCCGATGACCAGATCGACGAGGAGTTCGACGGCCTGATGCGCAAGCTGATCACCTACATGATGGAAGACCCGCGCACGATCTCGGCCAGCATCGACCTGGTCTTCGTCGCCAAGGCGATCGAGCGTGTCGGCGACCACGCCAAGAACCTCGCCGAAGCCATCATCTATGTCGTCAAGGGCACCGACGTGCGCCATGCCTCGGTCGAAGCAGTCGCCGACGCCGTCCGATGAGCCGCATCCTGATCGTCGAGGATGAGGCTGCGATCGCCGAACTGGTGGCGATCAACCTGCGTCATGCCGGCTACGAAGTCAGCATCGCCAGCGATGCCGAGCGTGCGACAGAGAGCGTCGATCGCATGCTGCCCGACCTGGTGCTGTTGGACTGGATGCTACCTGGGCAGTCGGGCCTTGCCCTGGTCAAGGCCTGGCGCTCGGGTGCGCGCACAAAGGCGTTGCCGATCATCATGCTGACGGCGCGCGCGGATGAAAACGACAAGCTGGCCGGTCTCGATGGCGGCGCCGACGACTATTTGACCAAGCCGTTCTCGACCAAGGAGTTGCTGGCGCGCATCCGCGCCGTGCTGCGGCGCAAGGCACCGCAGGCACTCGACGATGCCGTGGAGGTGGCAGGCCTGAGGCTCGACCCGGCCACGCGCCGCGTGACACGAACCGTCGACGGCATGCTGCGCGAGGTCAAGGTCGGCCCGACCGAGTTCCGCCTGCTCCACTTCCTGATGACGCATACCGAGCGCGTGCACAGCCGTGCGCAACTGCTCGACCGTGTCTGGGGCGATCATGTGTTCATCGAGGAACGCACGATCGACGTGCACGTCAAGCGGCTGCGCGAGGCGCTGGCACCGGTCAACGGCGCCCAGCTGGTCGAGACCGTGCGCGGCGCCGGCTACCGGATGACGCAGTCCCAGCCGCAGCCGGCGTGAGACTGTCGGGCCGTCGCGAGTTCGAGCATCGGCCGCCCGCGTAGCAAGAAGGTCTCCCGTTGAATCTCCTGTTGCCCCGGCTGGCCATTGCGATGCTTGCGCTCGCGGTCGGTGCAGCGGCGGGGTGGTTTGGCGGCAGCCTGCTGCGTTGGCCCCTGCTGGGGTCTTTCGTTGGTGCGGCCTTGGCTGCAGCCGCCGTCGTCCTGCGCGACGCTTGGCGCGGGCACCGGCTGATGGATTGGCTGCGCGGGGCGCAGGATGGTCCGGCGCCGCGGGACAGCGGAATGTGGGGTGAGTTGGGCTACCGCATCGAACGTTCTCTGCGCCTGCGTGAGCGCGACACGGTGCAGGAGCGCATCCGCCTGGCGCAGTTTCTCTCCGCCATCGAGGCCTCGCCCAACGGCGTGATGATGCTCGACGCCAACGAGCAGATCGCGTGGTGCAACTCGCAGGCCGCCGACCACTTCGGCATCCACCCCGAACGCGACCGCCTGCAGCGGGTGACCAACCTGGTGCGGTCACCGGCCTTCGTCGCGCACCTCCAGGGGGGGCGATTCGACGAGCCGATCGCGTTCACGGGTCCACGCGGTCGGGTCTCACTGTCGGTGCTGGTGCGGCCCTATGGCGAAGGGATGAAGCTGGTGCTGTCGCAGGACATCACCGAGCGCGAGCGCAGCGATGCGATGCGGCGTGACTTCGTGGCCAACGTGTCGCACGAAATCCGCACGCCGTTGACGGTGCTGGCGGGCTTCGTCGAAACTCTGGCCAATGTGCCTCTGACCGCGGCCGAACTGCCGCGTGTGCTGAGCCTGATGCAACAGCAGACCGACCGCATCCAGTCCCTGGTCGATGACTTGTTGACGCTGGCCCAGCTCGAAGGCAGCCCGCGGCCGGATGCCGATCGCTGGATGGCCATCGATGGCCTGTTGCAGCAGGTGTTAACCGATGGCCAGGCGCTATCGTCGGGGCGCCATCGCATCGAACTCTTGGCGCAGGCCGGCTGCCACGTGGCAGGTGTCGAGTCCGAGCTGGTCAGTGCGATGAGCAATCTGGTCGGCAATGCCGTCCGCTATACCGCGGACGGCGGCGAGATCGACATCGCCTGGCGTGTCCGTGGGGGCGACGGCTGCGCCGAGTTCGAGGTCCGCGACAGCGGCGTCGGGATTGCCAAGGAGCACCTGCCGCGTCTGACCGAGCGCTTCTACCGCGTCGACGGCAGCCGGTCGCGCGAAACCGGTGGCACCGGCCTTGGCCTGGCGATCGTCAAGCATGTCGTCCAGCGCCATGGTGGCGAACTCGACATCCAGAGCGAACCCGGCAAGGGCTCGATTTTCAAGTTCGTGCTGCCGGGAGCACGTGTGCGCATCGTGGCGAGCAGCGCCGCCGTTGCGACCCAAGCCGCTGCGACTTCAGTTTGAGCGGCGTAACACCTGAGTGCTCTCGTCGCGCTCGGTGGGACGCCTGATCGTCGCGACCGCCACCCAGCCCGGCGGCACAGGCGCGGCCCGCTGGCCGCGACGTACCTGACGCAGCATCACCGTGCAGCGGGTACCGGCAATGCTGCCCGCCTCAACGCGCCAGCGCCCGTATTGTTCGAGCGCCGCGATGGCCGAGCGCGCGTAACTCGGCGCGGCAATACACGTCCCCGAAGGCACCAGAGGTCTCAGCTGGCTGACCCAGGCCCGGTTGCTGCGAGCATAGTCGAGTAGCGGTAGGCAAAGCGTCATCAGCAGCAGCCAGGCCAGGGCCACGCCGCCGGCGGGCAGCACCAGGCTCTTCCACAACGCGTGCTGATGGCGCCCGGTGCGCCAGCGCACCAGCACCAGCCAGGCCAGTGTGCCGCCGATGGCCATCGCGAACGGCAGCGGCGAGAAGGACATCGCGAAACCCGGCGCGAGCTTGACCACGTTGGCCGCTGTGCGCGCCGGCGAGCCGGTCACCATCGCTGCATACACGACCCAGATAGCCAGGGCCGCGCTGCTGAAGAAGAAGACCGAAAACCAGTCGATCGCTGCGCTGGTTCCGCGCTGCAGGGTCGGCAGCGCGAAGGCGGCCAGCACCGCAAAGGCCGGCAGGCCAAGCATCAAGGAGCGATCGAAACCTCCGCCGGCAATGCAGGCCAACATCGACAGCGCGGCCAGCGACAGCGGCAGGCTGATGTGGCGCTTGCCCAGGTGACGACGCCAGCGCCACACGGTCCACAAGGCCAGCAACCATACCGGCCACAGGAACCACAGCCACAGGCGTGCCACCTGCAGCGCCTGCGAACTGCTGCCATTGGCGGCGACGCGCCAACCCCAGGTACCCATGGCCCAGGCCACCAGCGAAGCGAGCAGAGTTGCCAACACTGCCCAGGGCGCGAAGCTGCGGCCCTGCGGGTAGGTCGATCGTACGGTATTTGCGCTGGCCGCTGCGCCGAACAGGAGGGCGATCGTTGGCGCTCCACTGGCGGCGAGCAGGGGCAATGCGGCGACCACAGCCGCGCGGGCACGCCAGCCTCGGAACGGTGCGGCCGCGCAGGCCCATAGCGCGAGTGAGGTCGCGAACAATTGGACCAGCTCGGGTGTGGTTTCGTGGCCGAGTTGCAGCAGGCCGAGCGAGGCGATCAGCGCCAGCAGGGCACCGTCGGCGACTGCACGGGCGTAGTCGACGGGTTCGGCCTCGCCGCCGAAGGCGAAGGCCACCGGCTGCGCGGCTTCGGTCCGCGCCAGCTGGAACGTGCTGTACCAGGTGAGTAGCAGCACACCGCCCAGCAGCAGGCCGAAAGGCACGCGGGCGGCCATCGGGGCGTTGATCAGCGGCGACAACAACCAGATGCTGGCCGCACCCAGCCAGTGCGGCAGTACGGCGTTCTCCGGCGGCAGCCCGCCGATTGTCGGCGCCAGCCAGCCGGTTCGGCCCTCGGCAATCGCGAGCATGTAGCCGAACGCGGTCTGGTCCGCGTGGCGCCAGGGGTCCCGGCCGAAGAGGCCGGGCAGCACGTAGGCAGCGCAGAACAGAAGCAACGCCAGTCGCGGCAGACGCTGCACCGCGCGCTGGGTTACGAGGGCCGGGGAGGGTGCCTGGTTCACGGGGCGATCATGCCGCGCGGGCAAAGAAAAGGGCAGCCGAGGCTGCCCTTGTCGTGGTCGCCACCGGGAAGATCACTTCTTGGCGGTGAGCTTCGCAAACTTGTTGCGGAACTTCTCGACCCGGCCGCCGAGGTTGTCGATGCTCTTCTGGGTGCCGGTGTAAAACGGGTGCGACTCGCTCGTTGTCTCGACCTTGAACAGCGGCAGTTCGCGGCCGTCGTCCATCTTGATCGACTCCTTGGTCTGCGCGCAGGAGCGCGTGATGAACTTGAACCCGTTGGACAGATCGACGAAACAGACGTCGCGATATGCCGGGTGAATGCCTTCTTTCATGGGAACCTCTCGCTGGTGTTGTGGCAGCCACGCCTCGAAACTGGGCGCACTTACCGAGCGGAAAACCGCAAATTATACGCGGGCCAAGGAAATCAGCCGCCCCGACGCATCATGTCGAAGAAGTCGATGTTGTTCTTGCTGGCCTTCATCTTGTCGAGGATGAACTCCATCGACTCGATCTCGTCCATCGGATAGAGCAGTTTGCGCAGGATCCAGGTCTTCTGAAGGATCTCGGGCTTGAGCAGCAACTCTTCGCGCCGCGTGCCGCTCTTGTTGAGCAGGATCGATGGATACACGCGCTTCTCGGCCATGCGCCGGTCGAGGTGGATCTCGCAGTTGCCGGTACCCTTGAATTCCTCGTAGATCACCTCGTCCATCTTCGAGCCGGTGTCGATCAGCGCGGTGCCGATGATGGTCAGCGAGCCGCCTTCCTCGACATTGCGCGCGGCGCCGAAGAAGCGCTTGGGTCGCTGCAGGGCATTGGCATCGACGCCGCCGGTCAGGACCTTGCCGGAACTGGGCAGCACGTTGTTGTAAGCCCGTGCCAAACGGGTGATCGAGTCGAGCAGGATGATGACGTCCTTCTTCAACTCGACCAGCCGCTTGGCGCGCTCGATCACCATCTCGGCGACCTGCACGTGGCGCGCGGCGGGTTCGTCGAAGGTCGAGCTGATGACCTCGCCGCGTACCGTGCGCACCATCTCGGTCACTTCCTCGGGCCGCTCGTCGACCAGCAGGACGATCAGGTGCACCTCGGGGTGGTTGGCCACCAGCGCATGCGCCATCTGCTGCATCATTACCGTCTTGCCGGTCTTGGGCTGGGCCACCAAGAGGGCGCGTTGCCCTTTGCCGATCGGTGCGATCAGGTCGATGATGCGGCTGGTGATGTTCTCTTCGCTCTTGATCTCGCGTTCGAGCTTGAACTGCTCCTTGGGAAACAGCGGCGTCAAGTTCTCGAACATGATCTTGTGCTTGCTCTCCTCAGGCAGCAGGCCGTTCACGCGGTCGACCTTGACCAACGCGAAATAGCGCTCGCCGTCCTTGGGCACCCGCACCTCGCCCTCGACCATGTCGCCGGTGTGGAGGTTGAAGCGCCGGATCTGGCTCGGCGACAGGTAGATGTCGTCGGTGCTGGCCATGTAGCTGGCCTCGATCGAGCGCAGGAAGCCGAAGCCGTCGGGCAGCACCTCCAGGACGCCGTCGCCAAAGACCTGCTCGCCGCCTTTGGCGCGCTTTTTCATGATCGCGAACATCAGCTCCTGCTTGCGCAGGCGGGCGACGTTCTCGATCTCGAGCTCCTCGCCCATCTTGATGAGCTCGGAGACGTGTTGCGCTTTCAGTTCTGACAGATGCATGGCGATAGCCAACCCTCAGGGTGACACGGGCCTTGCCAGGCGGCGTGCCGGATCAAATCGGCCCCAGGTCAGTCGTCTGCGTGGATCCCTGCGTCAATGCCGGACGCGCTTGTAGCGCGTGCGGAACATCAAGGCAGGGTGGGGGCCGAAACCGCGGGCCTGGTACCGCTCAGCTGGTGCTAACGGCAACCGCACAGGCCGCGGTGGCAATCTCGGGCTGGCGCAGCGAGGCCGCGCCAGCAATGAGTAGGATTATAGATGACCGTCGAGGAAGGACGTCAACTGTGATTTCGACAGCGCGCCGACCTTGGTTCCCGCGAGTTGGCCGCCCTTGAACAGCATCAGGGTTGGGATGCCCCGGATGCCAAACCTGGCCGGCACGTCGCGGTTCTCGTCGACGTTCATCTTGGCGATCTGCAGTTTGTCCTTGTACGACTCGGACACCTCGTCGAGGATCGGGGCAATCATCTTGCACGGCCCGCACCATTCAGCCCAATAGTCGACCAGCACCGGCTTGTCGGCCTTCAACACGTCGCTTTCGAACGACGCGTCGGAAACATGCTTGATCAGTTCGCTGCTCATGGTGTGGACCCTTCGATGCCCCAGCGCCGTCGATGGCTCAAGGCACAATGATTCTGACACAAGCCCCTTGTTCGCGAGGCTCGCTCGCACTGGCCGTTTTCAATGAGCGCGATAGTGAGACCGCCATCCACCAGCGCCTTGATGCGGCGCAGTCTGCCTCCAACTTGTGGCCCGCCGTTGCAGTACAGCCGTCCTCCCTGCTGCTGCCACCTGAAATGAAGGGCGCGCCGTTCGCGCTGATCACGCCGACCAGGCCCAGCCCGGCGGCAAAGGAACTGGCACTGCCGCGTACGCTGCGCAATCAGGGCGTGATGGCCTTCCGGCAGGCCGGCCGGCTAGGCGGGCGCGCCAGGGGGAGAGGGTGACGAGCCCGATCTCGGCACTGGTTGCAACGCTTAGGGCTGCTTGGTTCCCCACCTGACCCGGTTGGGCGCGCTTCCATGCGAGGAGGCCCGTCACGGACGATTGTAGGCGAGGGGGTCGATCTCGGCCGCGCGGCCTTCGGCGGCGAAGCGCGTGGTCCGGCCACCCAGTCCGTTCACCGTTGCCGCTCGCCGTGGAGGGCCTCCACAATCGCCGGGGCTTCACTGCATGGGAAGACGGATGAGTGCCATTGCGCCGAGAAGTGCCGACCGCGCACTTTGGCCGCTGCCGCTGCTGGCGGGGCTGCTGCCGCTCATCGCCACCGTGGGCGCATACCTGATGTCGATCCGGTTGGGGTTGGTACCCGAGTGCAACCCCTTTCTCGAAGGCTGCGTCTCGATCAGCCGCGCGGCCCGGCACGACCTGCCGAACCTCCTGTTCCGTGCGCTGGTGCTGCCGGCTGCCGTCTTGCAAGCGATCTGCTGGCTCCTTTGTCCAGACTGGCTGCGAACGCTTGACGCCACGCCCGACCGCTTTCAGCGGGCATTGCCAGCGCTGGGCGTGGTTGCGGCCGTGTTCCTCGTGCTGTACGGCACGTTCCTCGGCACCGAAGGCGAAGGCTACCGCTGGATGCGCCGCTATGGCGTGGCCTTCTACTTCGGTCTGACCTGCATCGGCATGCTGATCGTCAGCGACCAGATGCAGCGTCGGCTGATCGGCAATTGGCTCGAGCGCAACATGGTGCTGGGGCTTTGCGCCATGCTGCCCCTGCTTGGCCTGGCACACGTGTTTCTGCCGTTGTGGTGGCCCGCGTCGTTGACGAAGGACGCGCTGGAGAACATCACCGAGTGGTGGGGCGGCGCGATCTTCACTGCGTTCTTTGCCATGCTGGCGTGGGCGTGGCGCCGCACGGGCTTCACCCTGCACCTGGGCCGCCGCAGCGGGTGACTGGCCCGTTTCGGATCCGCCGCTCGCTCAGCGCAGTGCTTCTCAACGCTCTGACACGGGCAAGAGCGCTTCTCCTTTCACCGTAGCTGCAGCGCGTCGCCTCCGAAGCGCAGGCCCAAGGGCTCGATGAACAGTTGCTTGTCGCCCGTTTCGACGCGCCCCGCGACGAGCGCCCCGATGCCTTGTTCGCGCGCGATCGCCGCGGTCGACTCGGCATGCTCGGGTGCAACGAACAGCGCGAACCCAGCTCCCATGTTGAGCGTGCTGTAGGCCTCGTGGTCGTCGTGGCCCGCATGATGCTGCATGAACTTCAGCACCGGCGGCACGGCGGGCACACTGTTCATGCGGTAGGTGAATCGGCCTGGGTGGCGCAGCAGCTTGCGCCAACCGTGACCGGTGATGTTCGCGGCGTAGTGCGGTGTGATGCCGGCTCGCCACAGCGCTTCGGTGGCGGGCGAGTACAGGGTGGTCGGGGCGAGCAGGGCGTCGCCGAAGTTCGTGCCGCTGTCGTCGATCGGGGTCAGGTAGCCCTGCGGCAGGCGCTCGGCGAGCTTGCGCGCGAGGCTCAGGCCATTGGCGTGGATACCGCTCGAGGCCAGCAGAACGATCGCGTCACCGGCGGCCAGCTTGTCACCGACCGAGAGGCGCTCTTTCGGGTTGATGAGTCCTGTGCACGAGGCGGCCAGGTCGATGCGCCCTGCCTCGACGATGCCGGCCAGTGCCGGCGTTTCGCCGCCCCCCCAGGCCACCTTGCACACGTTGCAGGCGCGCTGCCAGCCGGCCACCAGGGCTTGCGCGCGCGCGGCGTCGCCGAACCAGTCGCTGCCGCCCGCGGCCCAGTAGGCCTGCACCACCAGCGGCGTCGCGCCGACGGTGATCAGGTCGTTGACGGCCATCGCGATGGTGTCTTGGGCGATGCCCTCGTAGTAGTCGCTCTTGCCGGTGAGCCGGGCCATCTCGTCGGCGACCAGCGCCTTGCTGCCCAGGCATTCGACGATGCTGGCGATGTAGAAGGGGCCGACGTCGACGACGTAGGCCGATTCGCCGCGCGAGGCCTTGACTTCACTGAAGCCGTGGCCTGCCAGGTGCATGGCAGTGGCTGCGGCGGCGTGCTGGGCGCTGACTTTCAGCGGGTCGATCAGGTCGTAATTGACGCCGGCCTGTTCGTAGCTGAGCGGTTCGATGCCACTCGGTGGCGAAGGGGGCGCTGCGGTCGTCATGGGGGGCGATTATCGCGGAGGCCCTCCGTCGCGTGCGGATGGGTCGGCTCGTAGAATCCATTGCATGAGTTATGTCGTGCTCGCGCGCAAGTACCGGCCGCGGACGTTTTCCGAGATGGTCGGCCAGGACGCGGTGGTGCGGGCGCTGACGCATGCGCTCGAACAGCAGCGCCTCCACCACGCCTACCTGTTCACCGGCACGCGCGGCATCGGCAAGACCACGGTTTCGCGCATCCTGGCCAAGAGCCTGAACTGCACGGGCCCCGACGGGCAGGGCGGCATCACCGCCACGCCCTGCGGCGTGTGCAGCGCCTGCACCGAGATCGACGGCGACCGTTACCTCGACTACATCGAACTCGACGCCGCCAGCAACCGCGGCATCGATGAGATCCGCGACCTGCTCGAGCGCGCGGCGTACAAGCCCAGCATCGGCCGCTTCAAGGTCTTCATGATCGACGAAGCGCACCAGCTGACCAAGGAGTCGTTCAACGCGCTGCTGAAGACGCTGGAAGAGCCGCCCGAGTACCTCAAATTCGTGCTCGCGACGACCGACCCCGAGAAGATGCTGCCGACGGTGCTGTCGCGCTGCTTGCAGTTCAACCTGCGGCCCATGGCGCCCGACGTGGTGCAGGAGCATCTGGAACGCGTACTGAAGGCCGAAGGCGTGGCGTACGACGAGTTGTCCCTGCGCCTGCTTTCGCGCGCGGCCCGCGGCTCGATGCGCGACGGTCTGTCGTTGACTGACCAGGCGATCGCCTTCGGCGGCGGCGCGCTGACCAGCGAGGCGGTGCG
>DATDES010000090.1:0-20576 GCA_036522975.1 Burkholderiaceae bacterium
GGCCGGCGAGCCCTGGCCCGCGCAGCTGGGTCCAGTGGCCCTGTCCTCGCTGGGCTTCCAGACCGTCGTCGTCAGCTTCGCGAGCTACCTGCTCTGGTTCTGGCTGGTTCGCCACTACCCGGCAACGCCACTTGCGACCTTCACTTTGTTGACACCGGTGGCGGGCCTGATTGCCGGGGTCGGCCTGCTTGCCGAGCCGCTGACCTTGCGCCTGGGCCTTGCGGTCGCAGCGGTGGCGCTCGGCATCACCCTGGTCAGCCGGCGCTGATTCGATTCACCCCTCAAAAGGACCCACGATGACCATCACGCTGTGTGGCTTCGCACTGTCGAACTATGTCAACAAGGTCAAGCTCGCCCTGCTTGAAAAGGGCCTGCCCTTCGTTGAGGAACTGGTCGCCCCCGGTCACAAGCCGCACGACCTGCTGGAGGCCTCGCCTCTGGCAAAGGTGCCCTTTATCCGTACCGAACAGGGCAGCTTGAGCGAGAGCAGCGCCATCGTCGAGTACCTCGAAGCGCTCGCGCCGACGCCCCCGCTGCTGCCGACGGACCCCTGGGCCGCGGCCAAGGTGCGCGAACTAGCGCTGTACATCGACCTGCACCTCGAACTCGTCGCGCGCGAGCTTTACACGCAGGCATTCTTTGGCGGCACGATCAGCGAGTCGCAGCAGGCACGGGTGCGAAAGCTGCTCGATCGGAACATCGTCGCCTTCGGGCGCCTGGCCAAATTCTCCCCCTACGTCGCCGGTGACACGTTCACGATCGCCGACTGCGGCGCGTACGTGTCGCTGCCACTTGTCGCCATGTCCAGCAAGACCGTGTTCGGCGACGACCTGCTCCTGGCACACGGGATCGACTGGAAGGGCTACACCAAGCTGATCGCGCAGCGGCCTTCGGCGCAGCGCGTCGATGCCGACCGCAAGGCCTACCAAGCGAACCCGTAGCGGATCGATCGGCCCAGCCGAACGAACCGGCCGCGGGAACCACACTTCAGACGGCCGCCGGCTCTAGCGAGTGACACAGGTCGTTGCAATGTCAAGTCGGGAACTTCGCACAGCCGAAGCAGTCCATGCAAAGGTCCAGTTTTCATTGCTGCGCAGCCTGCCAGTTCGTCTGGCTGCAATCCCAGAGCGCTTCTCCTCCTCCTCCCTCCCTCCTTCGCTCCGGGGCGCCGCACAGCATCCTTTACAGCCAGGGGTACCGCCGACGGCGGTACCCCTTTTGCTTTAACTCACATGAGCCGGCCACCGCGGGTTGGTGTTGTGGAGCAGCCCTCGCGAGGCCGCGGCCTTACCGCGGAGCCAGCACCTGCGCTTGAGGCGCTAACGCTGGCCCTCGGTCAGGGTGTCGAGCTGGAAGCGACCGCTCTTGTCGACCAGCCAGATCTCGGTGTAGCGCACGGCACCCATCTTTTCCGGGGCCGGGAAGGGGCTGGCCTTCTTGATCATCTCGACGGCCCATGGCGCCACCTCGGCTGCGGCGGGCTGGCGCACCACGCGCACGTTCTGCACCGAACCGTCGGCCGCGATGTCGGTCTCGATGATCGCGATGCCGTACAACAGCGGCGGCATTTTTCCCTTGTGAATCTGCTTGCCATAGGCGGCATAGAGGTGCCGCGCACCGTCGCTGCGGTACTCCAATGGCGTCTCGGCCGGTGACGGCCGCTTGAAGGCGCCGCCGACGGTTGGCGTGGTCTTGAATTGCGCCAGTGCCGGCGCAGAGAGCAGCAGGCCTGTCAGGACCAGTGCGCCGAGGAGGGAAGTGCGGTGCGGATTCATGGGCGGCAGTCTAAGCAGGCCCCCTGAAAAACGCGTGTGAGCTTCCGCACGTCGCGTATGCGTTCGTTTTGTTACCGCAGCCAGCCCTTGCGCCGAAAGTAGAACAAGGGCACGGCCACCGAGACGGCCATCAGGGCGATTGCGAACGGGTAGCCCAGCGTCCAGTCGAGTTCGGGCATGCGGCGGAAGTTCATGCCGTACAGGCTGGCGATCAAGGTTGGCGGCAACAGCGCGACGCTGGCGACCGAGAAGATCTTGATGATCTTGTTCTGGTTGATGTTGATGAAGCCGACCGTGGCATCGAGCAGGAAGTTGATCTTGTCGAACAGGAAGGCGGTATGGCTGTCGAGCGAGTCGATGTCGCGCAGGATTTGGCGCGCCTCCTCGAACTGCTCGGCGTTGAGCATGCGGCTGCGCATCATGAAGCTGACCGCGCGCCGCGTGTCCATCACGTTGCGGCGAATGCGTCCGTTCAGGTCTTCCTCCTTGGCGATCGCGGCGAGCGCGGCGCCGGCGGCCTGGTCGTCGACGTCCTGCTTCAGAACGCCCACACCCACCGCTTCGAGCGCGTCGTAAATGCCTTCCAGTGCGTCGGCGCTGTATTCGGCGTCGGCGTCATAAAGCTTGAGCAGGACGTCCTTGGCGTCCTCGATCAAGGCCGGGATGCGCCGCGCACGCAAGCGCAACAGGCGAAACACCGGCAAGTCCTCGGCATGCACCGAGAACAGCACGTGCTGGTACAGGATGAAGGCCGCGCGCACGTTGCGCGGCGTCACATCGTCGTCGATCAGAAAGTCGGAGCGGATGTGGAGTTCGCCGTTGTCTTCCTCGTAGAAGCGCGCTGACTCCTCGAGGTCGTCGTCGACGATGTCGTCAGGAATGGCAATCGCGAAACGCGAATGGACCCAGGCCTTCTCTTCGGCGGTTGGCGCCTCCAGATCGACCCACACCGGACGCGCTTGCCCGAGCGCGTCGGCGCTCTCGATCTCTTCCTGGACCAGCCGGCCGTTGACCAGCGAGAAAACGTTGAGCATGGATCGCAACTCCAGCGCACAGCGGCGCGCGGCAGGCGGGGGATGTGGCGGGTCGGTCCACCGCCTCACCCCATCGCGCTACGGCCGACTCGGCGACCGCGAGGGACTGGAGCGGACGGTCACCGAGGGTGACTCTGGTCCAAACTTGTCTCCGTACAAAGACGATCGATTATGGCACCGCACAAGGGGCCAAAACGGTGTCACTATGACCCGTATGCGCTGGTCGCCAACTGTCACGATTGACGCACGGAAAGCCCGCGCAAGGAGCCGGCGGCGCCTTGTCAGCGCGACCGGGCGGCAGCACACTGAACCCGCCGCCCTTGTACCTTCCCCTCCCCGCTACCGCTTTCCGTTCTTTGTTGTGCGCGCGCAGCACCCCCATCCCCCCGCAGCGTTCTTGCAACGCTTTCAACTTCCGATCCTTACCCAAGGAGGACCTGATGAACCTGACGATCAGCGGACACCACCTCGAAGTGACACCGGCCTTGCGCGAGTACGTGCTGACCAAGCTGGACCGCGTGACCCGGCACTTTGACCAGGTGGTCGACATCACCGTACTGCTGACAGTCGAGAAGCAAAAGGAGAAGGAGCGACGGCAGAAAGCCGAAGTGACCCTGCATGTGAAGGGGCGCGACATCTACGTCGAGCACGCCAGCGAGGATCTCTACGCCGCGATCGATACCCTGATGGACAAGCTCGACCGTCAGGTTATGCGCCACAAGGATCGCGTGCAGAATCACCACCACGACTCCCCGAAGCGTGTCGATGCGAGTGCCTAACGTAAGTAAGTGAGTGCTTTAGAGCGGTCTAAGGGCCGCTTTTTCGTTTGTGACACGACACAGGTGCGGCGGCGCAGCAAATGCGCAACAACCGAGAGCACGCCCCATCGACAAAGCTCGCGTCCACGAGACCGATTCCTATAATTCAACGTCCTGTCACAGTTCCCGCAGTCAGCCGCCGGAGGCCCCCCGTGCGTTGTGCGATGCGGAAGGAACGCCCACGATGAACCGACTTGCCACCATCCTGCCCGTCACGAACGTCATGGTCGACGTCGAGGCGACAAGCAAGAAACGCGCGTTTGAACAGGCTGGCGTCCTGTTCGAGAACCAGCACGCAATCGCCCGCGCCACCGTCTCGGACAACCTTTTTGCACGCGAGCGTCTCGGTTCGACCGGGCTGGGCCATGGTGTTGCCATCCCCCACGGGCGTATCAAGGGGCTGAAGAATCCGCTGGCCGCGGTCTTGCGCGTGCAGCAACCGATCTCATTCGACGCCCCCGACGACGAACCCGTGTCGTTGTTGATCTTCCTGCTGGTGCCCGAGGCGGCCACGCAGCGCCACCTGGACATCCTGTCCGAGATCGCCGAGATGCTGTCCGACCGTGCGTTGCGCGAGCGACTGAAGGCCGAGCCCACCGCCGCGGCCCTGCACAAGCTGATCGCCGACTGGGAGCCGCTGAAGTCGGTCGCGTGATCAGCGCGGCGGGCTGCAAGCCATGAAGCCCACCTCGATCAGCGCCGAGGCGCTCTTTGAAGAACACCGCGAGGCCCTGCACTGGGAATGGGTCGCCGGACACGCGCATCCGGAACGTCGCTTCGACGAAGCGGCGGTGCGCGACGCCCGCTCTCCCGCGGACCTGATCGGCTACCTGAACTACATCCACCCCTACCGGGTGCAGATCGTCGGCCGCCGTGAGGTAGCCTACCTGAGCGACAAGGGCGAGGACGTTATCGCCCGTCGCGTCGCGCGCATCGTGACGCTGGAGCCGCCGATGATCATCGTGGCCGACGGTCAGGCACCGCCGAACCGCCTGGTGGCGATGTGCGACCGCGCCGAGATCCCGCTGTTCGTGACCGCCGAGTCGGCCGGCCATGTCATCGACGTCGTGCGGGCCTATCTCAGCCAACTGTTCGCCGAGCGCACGACGCGCCACGGCGTCTTCATGGACATCCTCGGCCTGGGGGTGCTGTTGACTGGCGAGTCGGGTCTGGGCAAGAGCGAACTGGGTCTGGAGCTGATCTCGCGCGGCCACGGCCTGGTCGCCGATGATGCGGTCGACCTGTACCGGATCTCGCAGACCGCCCTCGAAGGGCGCTGCCCCGAGCTGCTCCTGAACCTGCTCGAAGTTCGCGGCATCGGCCTGCTCGACATCAAGGCCATCTTCGGCGAGACCGCCGTGCGCCGGAAGATGCGACTCAAGCTGCTGGTGCACCTGGTGCGCAAGGAAACGATGGAGCGCGAGTTCGAGCGCCTGCCCTACGAGCCGCTGTTCGAGGACATCCTGGGCGTCGCAGTGCGCAAGGTGGTGATCGCGGTCGACGCCGGCCGCAATCTGGCGGTGCTGGTCGAGGCCGCCGTGCGCAACACGGTGCTGCAGCTGCGCGGCATCGACACCTATGCCGAATTCGTGCGCCGGCACCAGAACGCGATGGATCGCCCGGCGGACGGCTGAGCCGTTACTTGGGCCGGTGGGCGCAATCGGCCTTGGTGCAGGCTGCGTACAAGGCGAGCGAGTGGTCCTGCAACGCGAAGCCGCGTCCCTGCGCGACGGCACGCTGGCGGGCTTCGATCTCGGGGTCGTAGAACTCCTCGACGCGGCCACAGGTCAGGCAGACCAGGTGGTCATGGTGCTGGCCCTCGTTCATCTCGAAGACCGACTTGCCGCTCTCGAAGTGGCTGCGCTTGAGCAGGCCCGCCTGCTCGAACTGCATCAGCACGCGGTACACCGTGGCCAGGCCGACGTCGGCGCCCTCGGCCAGCAGGGCCTTGTAGACGTCTTCGGCCGTCAAGTGGCGCACCGCGCTGCGCTGAAAGACCTCGAGGATCTTGATGCGAGGCAAGGTCGCCTTCAGGCCACTGCTTTTGAGTTCGTCGGCGTGGGTCATCGGGGCGCGGTGGATTCGGACGGGCCGGTAGAATGCGCCGCATCATAGCCAGAGCCGCGCGGCGATGGCCCCAGAGTCGTCCTTGTCCATGCCCTGCAAATCTCCTTCCCACCGTCTTGCAGCCATCAGTTTGGCCGCCTTGGCGCTCCTGTCGGCCGGCTGCAGTTCGATCCGGAACGACCGCATCCTCGGCATGATCACGCCCTACCGCATCGACGTGATGCAGGGCAATGTGATCACCCAGGAACTGGCCGCCAACGTCAAGCCCGGCATGAGCCGCGACCAGGTGCGCGACGTCCTCGGCTCGCCGCTGCTCACCAGCGCCTTCCACGCCGAACGCTGGGACTATGTGTTCACGATGCGCCGCCAGGGCACCGAGCCGCAGCGGCGCAGCGTGGTGGTGTTCTTCAAGGGTGACGCGCTGGAGAGGATCGAGGCGCCGGAACTGCCCTCGGAGAAGGATTTCGTCACGTCGGTCCGTCCGTCGCGCGGGGAGGGCTCGACCGAGCCGGTGCTGGCCCTGACCGAAGAGCAGCGAAAGGCACTGCCGCCGCCGCTCAAGGGCGAGACCACCGCGGCCGCGGCACAGCCCCAGGGCGCCATCCGCCCCTACCCGCCGCTCGAGCCGCAATGACCGGAGCGCCGCTGCGCGTGGCGGTGGCCGGTTCGTCGGGCCGTATGGGCCAGATGCTGATCGAGGCCGTCAACGCGGCACCCGATTGCGCTCTGGCTGGCACCCTGGACATCGGGGTCGACCTGCGCACCGGGCTGGCGACCGCTCAGGTCCTGATTGATTTCACGCGCCCGGAGGGGACCCTGGCACACTTGGCGGTTTGCCGCGAGCGCGGCATCAAGGCGGTCATCGGCACGACCGGGTTCAGCGACGCGCAGAAAGCCGAGATCGCCGCCCACGCGCGCCACATCGCGATCGTGATGGCGCCGAACATGAGCGTCGGCGTGAACGTCGTCTTCAAGTTGCTCGACATGGCGGCGCGCGCGCTGGCCGAGGGTTACGACATCGAGATCGTCGAAGCCCACCACCGGCACAAGGTCGATGCGCCCAGCGGGACCGCGCTGAAGATGGGTGAGGTGGTGGCGGCAGCACTCGGGCGCGACCTGAAGTCGTGCGCGGTCTACGGCCGCGAAGGCGTCACCGGCGAGCGTGACCCCAGCACGATCGGTTTTGCCACGGTGCGCGGCGGCGACATCGTCGGCGACCACACGGTCATGTTCTGCGGCACGGGCGAGCGCATCGAGATTGCCCACAAGAGCGCCAGCCGCGCCACCTACGCCCAGGGCAGCCTGCGCGCGGCACGCTTCCTCGCCGACAAGGCCAACGGCCTGTATGGCATGGACCACGTGCTCGGCCTGAACTGACGCTCTCGATGGACGGCTTTGGCGCCTTCTGGACCGCGAGTGATGCGGTGGGCCGCACGGTCACGCTGTTGCTGCTCGCGATGTCGGTCAGCGCCTGGGTCACGATCCTGTGGAAGGTATGGGTGCTGCAGCGTGCGCGGCGCGATGTCGCCCGTGCAGTGCCGGCCTTCTGGGCCGCGCCTGGGCTCGACGAGGGGCGGCAACGACTGGTTCAGCTCGATCGCGAAGAGGTACTCCTGCCCCTGCTCGACGCGGCCACGGCAAGCCCGATGCCCGGCACGCTGGACACCGGGGCCCACCTCGATTCGCAGCTCACGCGGCGTCTGCGCGACGCCTTGCACCGCGGCCTGGCCCACTTGCAGTTCGGCCAGGTGCTGCTGGCCTCGATCGGCAGCACGGCCCCGTTCATCGGTCTCTTCGGCACCGTCTGGGGCATCTACCATGCGCTGGCCAGCATCGCTGCGGCGGGCACGATCACAATCGACAAGGTCGCCGGACCGGTGGGAGAGGCGCTGATCATGACGGCCGCAGGCTTGGCCGTCGCCATCCCCGCGGTGCTCGCCTACAACCTGTTCGGCAAATGGGTCGGCGCCGCCGAGGCCGAGCTCGAAGGTTTCGCCCACGACCTGCGCGAGATGCGAATCGATCAGCAAACGGGAAGAGTCTGATCCGATGGCCTTCGGCCGCCTCGAACGCACGTCGCGCCCGGCGCCGATGAGCGACATCAACATGACGCCGCTGATCGACGTGATGCTGGTCCTGCTGGTGATTTTCATCATCACCGCGCCGCTGATGACCTCGAGCCTGAAGCTCGACCTGCCCAAGACCGACGCCGCCACGCCGACCACCGCCCCGAGCTTCATCGCGCTGGCCATCGATGCCGAGGGCAAGCTGTTCTTCGGCGACGAGGCGCTGGCCGCCGAGGCCTTGACGCAGCGTTTGGCCCTGGCAGCCAAGGCCAACCCTCAACTCGAAGTGCAATTGCGCGCCGACCAGAAGGTGCCGTACGGCCGGGTGGCCGAGCTGCTCGCACTGATCCAAAAGGCCGGTCTCAACCGCATCGGCTTCGTCACCGAGGCGCCGAAGTAGGGCTCACTTCTACAATTCGGGGATGAACGAGAAATACGTCCCCGTCGAAGTCGAAGCCGCCGCGCAGGCGCATTGGTTGGCTCGCGATGCCTACCGCGTCACCGAAGACAAAACGAAGCCCAAGTTCTACGCCTGCTCGATGCTGCCCTACCCGAGTGGCAAGCTGCACATGGGCCATGTGCGAAACTACACCATCAACGACATGCTCGCGCGCTACAAGCGCATGCAGGGCTTCAACGTGCTGATGCCGATGGGCTGGGACGCCTTCGGCCTGCCGGCCGAAAACGCGGCGATCAAGAACAAGGTCCCGCCGGCAAAGTGGACCGACGAGAATATCGCCTCGATGAAGGCCCAGTTCCAGGCGCTCGGGCTGGCGATCGACTGGTCGCGCGAACTCTCGACCTGCGACCCCGCGTACTACAAGTGGAACCAGTGGTTCTTCCTGAAGATGCTCGAGCAGGGCATCGCGTACCGCAAGACGCAAGTCGTCAACTGGGACCCGGTGGACCAGACCGTGCTCGCCAACGAGCAGGTCATCGACGGCCACGGCTGGCGCAGCGGCGCGCCGGTGGAAAAGCGCGAGATCCCGGGCTACTACCTGAACATCACGAAGTACGCCGAAGAGCTGCTCGATTTCACGCTGCACAAGCTGCCGGGTTGGAGCGAACGCCTGCGCTTGATCCAGGAGAACTGGATCGGCAAGAGCAGCGGTGTCAACTTCGGCTTTCCCTACTCGATCGACGGCAAGGATGCGCTGCTGCGCGTGTACACGACGCGTGCCGACACGATCATGGGCGTCACGTTTGTCGCCATCGCCGCGGAGCACCCCTTGGCCACGCGCCTGACGCAAAACAAGCCCGCGCTGAAGCCCTTCATCGAGCAGTGCAGGAAGGGTTCGGTAATGGAAGCCGACATGGCGACGATGGAAAAGGAGGGCCTGCCCACTGGCTTCTTTGTCGCCCACCCCCTCACCGGCGCCAAGGTCGAGGTCTGGATCGGCAACTACGTGCTGATGGCCTACGGCGAAGGCGCGGTGATGGGCGTGCCGGCGCATGACGAGCGCGACTTCGCCTTCGCGAAGAAATACGGGCTGCCGATTCCGCAGGTGATCTCGGTGCCGGGCAAGACCTTTTCCACCGACGTCTGGGCCGAGTGGTATGCCGACAAGCAGCACGGCGTCTGCATCAACTCCGGCCCGTACGACGGCTTGGCCTACGAAGCCGCCACCGATGCGATCGCCGCCGATCTCCAAGCGAAGAAGCTCGGCGAAAAGCAGGTGCAGTACCGCCTGCGCGACTGGGGCATCAGCCGTCAGCGCTACTGGGGCACGCCGATCCCGATCATCCACTGCGATGCGTGTGGTGTTGTGCCCGTGCCGGAGAAGGACCTGCCAGTCGTCCTGCCCGAAGACCTGGTGCCCGACGGCAGCGGCAACCCGCTCAACAAGTGCGAGTCGTTTCTCAAGTGCCTGTGTCCGAAATGCGGCAAGGCGGCACGCCGCGAGACCGACACGATGGACACCTTCGTCGACAGCGCCTGGTACTACATGCGCTACGCATCGCCGGGCGCAGCGACGATGGTCGATGCGCGCAACGACTACTGGATGCCGATGGACCAGTACATCGGCGGCATCGAGCATGCCGTGCTGCACCTGCTGTACGCGCGTTTCTGGACCAAGGTCATGCGCGACATGGGCCTGTTGCACTTCGACGAGCCATTCTCGAAGTTGATGAACCACGGCATGCTGCTCAACCACATCTACTACACGCGCGGCGAAAAGGGTGGTAAGGACTACGTGCCGCCGCCCGAGGTCAAACCCACCCATGATGCCCAAGGCCACATCACCGGCGGCACCACTGCCGACGGCACCGTCGTCGACTACGGCGGCGTCGGCAAGATGGGCAAGACCGAACGCAATGGCGTCGATCCGCAAGACCTGATCGACAAGTACGGCGCCGACACGGCCCGCTTGTTCGTGATGTTCGTCGGCGGCCCGGAAGACGCGTCGGTGTGGTCGGACACTGGCGTCGAAGGCTCGTCGCGCTTCCTGCGCCGCGTCTGGCACTTTGCCGCGCGCAACGCCCAGACGCTTCGCGGCGCCCGCGACGACGTGAGCGGCCTGAGCGGCCTGAGCGACAACGCGAAGACGCTGCGCCGCGAGATCCACAGTGTGCTCAAGCAGGTCAGGTACGACTACGAACGCATGCAGTACAACACCATCGCCTCGGGCGCGATGAAGCTGTTGAACGCGCTCGAAGACTTCAAGCCCAATGGCTCCGCCGGCGATGCGACCGTGTTGCGCGAAGGCGTCTCGGTTCTTCTGCGCGCGCTTTATCCGGCCTGCCCGCACATCACGCAGGTGCTGTGGCAGGACTTGGGTTTTACCAACGTCGCCGGCGCATTGCTCGATGCGCGCATGCCCGTGGTCGACGAGTCGGCTCTGGTGCAAGACCAGATCGAACTCGTGCTGCAGATCGCCGGCAAGACGCGTGGCGCCATCCGGGTGCCCGCAGCAGCCGACAAGGCGAGCATCGAAGCTGCGGCGCTGGCAACCCCCGAGTTCGCCAAGTTTGGCAACGGCAGCCCGCCGCGTAAGGTGGTCATCGTGCCTGGGCGCCTGGTCAACGTGGTCATCTGATGCAGCGACGTGCCTGGCTGCTGCTCGCGCCCGCGGCCCTGTCGGCGTGCGGTTTCGAGTTGCGCCGGCCACCGAAGCTGCCGTTCCGAAGCCTGGCGCTCGTCGGTTTTGCGCCCACCTCGCCCCTGCTCAATATCTTGCGCCAGCAACTCATCGACGTCGATGTGCAATTGCTCGAGATGCCGGCACGTGCCGAAGCGGTGCTGGAAGCGCTCAGCGACACGCGTGAGAAAGTCGTCGTGGCCTCGACCGCCACCGGTCAGGTGCGTGAAGTGCAGTTGCGCGTCAAGCTGCGCTTTCGCGTCGCCACGCCGGCCGGCAAGCTGCTGCTGCCGGTCGACGAGTTGCTGCTCACGCGCGACATGAGCTACAGCGAAACCGTAGCCCTGGCCAAGCAGCAGGAGGAAGCAGCGCTGTACCGCGCGATGGAGGAAGACATCGTGACGCAGGTTTTGCGGCGTTTGGCCGCGATCAAGACCGCCTGACGATGCAGATCAAGGCCGACCAACTCGCTGCGCACCTCGCTCGGGGCCTGCGCCCCCTGTATACGGTGTACGGCGACGAGCCTCTGCTGGCGCAGGAGGCGAGCGATGCGATCCGCGCCGCCGCACGCGCGGCGGGCTTCAGCGAGCGCAAGGTCTTCACGGTCGGCAATGCGGCCCATTTCGACTGGAGCGCGCTGCTCGGTGCTGCCCAGGCGCTGAGTCTGTTTGCCGAGCGCCAGCTGATCGAGCTGCGCATCCCTTCGGGCAAACCTGGCAAAGAGGGCTCGGACGCGTTGCAGCGCTACTGCGAAGCGCTTGGGGCGGACGACGTGCTGACCCTGATTCAATTGCCCAGGCTCGACTTCCAGCAACAGAAGAGTGGCTGGTTCTCGGCCCTCGACGCGGCCGGCGTTATATTGCGCGTCGAGCCTGTCGAGCGACGTGAGCTGCCGGCATGGATCGCCAAGCGTCTGGCGGCGCAGGGCCAGCGCGTCGCCGATGGCGGTGAGGGCCCTCAGACCCTGGCCTTCTTTGCCGACCGCGTCGAAGGCAACCTCCTTGCCGCCCACCAGGAGCTGCAAAAGCTTGCGCTGCTCTATCCGCCGGGTGGCCTGAGCTTCGAGCAGGTCGAGGCCGCTGTGCTCAACGTCGCCCGCTACGACGTCTTCAAGCTCGGCGAGGCGGTTCTCGCCGGCCAGGTGGCGCGGGCCCTGAAGATGCTCGACGGCCTGCAAGCCGAAGGCGAGGCCGCCGTGCTGGTGCACTGGACCCTGGCCGAAGACATCCGTGCGCTCAAGCGCGTCAAGGACGCCGTGGCCGAGGGCCGCCCGCTGCCGATGGCCCTGCGCGAAGCGCGAGTCTGGGGCACCAAGGAGCGCCTCTACGAGCGAGTGCTGCCGGCGTTGGCCGAACACCAGCTGGCCCACCTGGTCGAGGCCGCTAGCACCTGCGACGGCATCATCAAGGGCCTGAAGCACCCGGAGTGGCCGCTCGACCCCTGGGCCGCCTTGAAGCGCTTGATGCTGCTGACGATGCAGCAAGTGGTGTCCTCCGGGATTGCTGCGTCGCGCAGCGCTACGGCGGCGCCGCGATCGCAGCTCGCGCTGAACGCCTGAACTGTCGGCCCCCCGAGGGGAGCACAGGCCACTTGGGAGCGGCCCGACGCTGGCCCATATCAGTAGCCGCGCGCCCGTTCGACCAGGTGCAAGAGCGGCGCGCCATCGCGCAGCGCGCGCAGATTGTTCGCCACCACGCCGGCGGCACTGCGCGGATCGGTGAGTGCCGCCACGTGCGGCAGCACGGTCACCTGCGGATGCTGCCAATAGCGGTGCCCGGGCGGCAAGGGTTCGTCCTGGAAGACATCGAGTACCGCGCGGCGGACGTGGCCGCTGTCGAGTGCGGCGAGTAGGTCGTCGTCCACCACGTGCGCGCCGCGCGCGAGGTTGACGATGCTGGCGCCGGCCGGCATGGCGGCCAGAAACGGCGCATCGAGCAGGCCCCGCGTGGCGGGTGTCAGCGGCAACAGGTTGACGATGATGTCCGACATTGCAAGCAAGGCTGGCAACGCGTCTGCCCCCGCGTGGGCGGCGACGCCATCGACAGCCGGCCGCGCCCCGGCGCTTGCATGCCAGGCCTTGACGCGATAGCCCTGTGCCGCCAGGCGTGCTGCGACCGTACGACCTATCTGGCCGAGACCGAGGACCAATACTCGGAACTCGTCGGCCCGCCGTTGCGCATGCTGCTGCCACACGCCCGCGCGCTGTTGCCCGGCATAGTCGAAGAAGCCCCGCTGCAGCGAGAGCACGGCCCACTGCGCCGTCTCGGTCATGGCCGCAGTCATTACGGGGTCGACCATCCGCGCCAGCGGCACATGCGACGGCAACGTGGGGTCGGCGAGCAGCTTCTCGACCCCAGCCCACAGACTCTGCACCAAGCGCAAGCGCGGCAGACCGGACAACACACCGGGTGCGGGGTTGGCAACCACCGCGGCAGAGATGAAGTCGCGCGGCACTTCACCATCGTCGTCGGACCACCACCTGCATTCGGGCACGGCCTCGCGCAACGCGCACAGGTAGGCGTCGCGCTCGGCGGCGTCGATGCGTCCGGTCAGCAGCACGTGCAGGGCTTCCACGCTCATCGCACGAGCTCCCCGCCGAACGCCTGGTGACCCGCACCCGGCGGCGCGTACTGGAGGTCCACACGCTCGGGCGCTCGGCCCAGGCAAACGGCCAGCGCCAGCGTCAGTGCACGGACCTCGTCAGCGAGCGTTTCGCCCTGCGGCGGCCGCGCGTGGAGCAACGTTACGAACGCAGGCAACTCACCGGCAGGGACGGCCCCTTCGCTTTTGGCGTAGTGCGACGCCGGCAAGCTGGGCAGGCGAACCCAGGTCCGCCCCGGTGCCGCGCCCAGGCTGCGACCGGCGGCGTCGGCGAGGATCTGGGCCAGACCCGCCGAGAGTGCCGGCGCGCCGTCGGCCTGCACGATCTCGATGTCCAGAATGGGCACGCGTCAGGCTCCGCACAACGCCTGGAGGCGCTGCAAGGCGACGACAACGGTCTGCGCCCGCACGCTGGCGCGGTCGCCGGCAAGTTGTAGCCGCTCGGAACGCGGCGCGGCGCCGCGCTGCATCAGCGCCAGCCAGACCGTGCCGACCGGCTTGCCCGGCACCGCGCCGCCTGGGCCGGCAATGCCGGTCACCGCCACCGCAAACTCAGCTGGCGAGCGAGTCAACGCACCGCTCACCATGGCCTCGACCACTGCTTCGCTGACCGCGCCATGGGCGGCGATCAGCGCGGCGTCGATGCCCAGCTGCTCGCACTTGGCCGCGTTGCTGTAGGTCACGAAGCCGCGCTCGAACCAGTCGCTTGATCCGGCGACCGACGTGCACGCCGCAGCGATCAGGCCACCGGTGCAGCTCTCGGCCGCGGCCAGCCGCCAGCCCTTCGCGCGCAGCGCATCGCCCAGCGACAGGACCAGCGGCGTGACGGTGTGCAGATCGATCATTGGGACCAGACGAAGCGGGCGAGCGCGATCACCAGGAGTGTGCACAAGGCGGCGACCAGATCGTCGAAGAGGATGCCGAAACCCTGGCGCCAGCCACGTGCCTGTTTGAAGCATCGATCGGCCCAGCCCACCGGGCCGGGCTTCGCCGCGTCGAAAACGCGAAACAGCGCGAAGGCGACGCATTGGCCGACGAAGCCCGCCGGCATCACCAGCCAGAGAATGGTCCAAAAGGCGACCACCTCGTCCCAGACGATCGCGCCCGGGTCGGCCATCGCCAGGTCCCGCGCCGTGCGCGCGCAGGCCCAGGCGCCGATCAACAGCGAGACCAGGATCACCGGGCCCCAGGGGACGCTGCCGAGCCAGCGTTCGAGCAGCAGAAAGGCCGCCCAGGCCCACAGCGTGCCGACCGTTCCGGGGGCCCTGGGCGCCAAGCCGCTGCCGAATCCGAGCGCGATCCAGCGCGCCGGGTGACGCAGCATGAAGCGCAGGGTCGGGCGTTGAGGCGAGGGCGCGGCGTCGTCGCGCACGAGCTTGGCATCGGCAACGTCGGGCGCTGTCATGGTGCCGCGCGAAAGTGATCGAAAGCCGTGAACCGCTGGTCAAGCGCCACACCGGCAGCATCGACGATGCGCAAGCCTTCCATCGCCTCGATGCGACCGATACGCGTCACGGCCACCCCGACCCGCGCGGCAGCCGTCAGGATACTCGGCGCCGCGGCCGGGGCAGCCGTGAACAGCAACTCGTAGTCGTCCCCGCCGGCCAGCGTGCACTCGTTCTGCAGCGCTGGCGGCAGCGTCGCCAACAGCTTGCTGCGCGGCAGCACATCGGCGTCGACCGTCGCACCAACGCCCGAACGGGCCAGCACATGACGGAGGTCGCCGACGAGGCCATCGCTGAGGTCGATCGCACTCGTGGCGACGCCGCGCAGCGCCTGGCCGAGCGCGACCCGCGGCGTCGGGCACTCCATGCGCTGGCGAACCCGCTCGAAGTGTTCGCCGGGCAGCGACAGCGTGCCGCGGAACGCCTCGAGCGCCAACCGCGCATCGCCGAGCTCCCCGCTGACCCACAGATCGTCGCCATCCTGGGCCCCCGAGCGCAACAAGGCCTCGCCGCTGGGCAGTGCGCCAAACACCGTGATGCAGATGGCCAGCGGCCCGGCTGTGGTGTCGCCTCCGACCAGATCAATGCGGTGTGCGTCGGCCAGGGCAAACAGGCCGCGCGCGAAGCCAGCGAGAAAGGCTTCGTCGACGCGCGGCATGGCCAGTGCCAGCGTGAAGGCCAGCGGTTCGGCGCCGCACGCGGCCAGGTCCGACAGGTTCACCGCCAGCGCCTTGTGGCCCAGGCGGTCGGGCGCAACGGTCGACAGGAAGTGCCGGCCCTCGACCAGCAGGTCGCTCGAAACCGCGAGCTGCTGCCCTGCGGGCAGCGGCGCCAGCAAGGCACAGTCGTCGCCGACCCCGAGCGTGGCGCGGCGCGGCGCGCGCGTGAAGTAGCGCGCGATCAGGTCGAATTCACCAATGGTCATAGGGCAAAAGTGGCCAACGAAGTCGCGCGTCTGTCTGTCAGTTCAGGACGACTCGTCCCAGTGGAAATGGTGCAGCAGACGGTGCAGCAAGGGCGTGAAGAGCAGCGCCGCGGTGACGAGGAAGACCAGGCCGGCATACAGGGCGTAACAGCCAGCGAAGAGCTTGCCGGCGGATGTCTGCGGCACATCGACCGGGCCCATGCCGCCGAGCAGCATCGCAGCGTTTAGGAAAGCGTCGATCCAGGGCAGGTGCTCGAACTCGGCGTAGCCGAGCATGCCGATGCCGAGCGAGAAAGCCACGAGACCGAACGCGAACGCTAGGTGCAGCCCGAAGCGGCGCGCGAAGTGCGCCCTCGGCAGCGGGGGCTCGCCCTTGGACTCGTACACCACCGCGCGCTCAACCCAGGCGCGCTTTGTGCGCCGCGATCTGTTCGCGCACGCGCGCCGGCGCCGTGCCGCCCTGGACCTGGCGCGCGTCGAGCGAGCCGCGCAACGAAAGCAGCGCGTAGACGTCGTCTTCGATGGCGGTGTGAAAGGTCTTCAATACATCGAGCGGCAGGTCGGCCAGATCGACGCCGCGCGACAAGCCGACCTTGACGGCATGCGCCACCACCTCGTGTGCGTCGCGGAACGGCAGGCCCTTCTTGACCAGGTAGTCGGCGAGATCGGTCGCGGTGGCATAACCCTTCTTGGCGGCCAGCGCCATCGCCTCGGGCTTGACGACGATGCCGGCCACCATCTCCGCCATGATGCGCAGCGTGGCCGCGAGCGTGTCCACCGTGTCGAACAGCGGCTCCTTGTCCTCCTGGTTGTCCTTGTTGTACGTCAGCGGCTGGCCCTTCATCAGGGTCAACAGGCCCATCAGGTGGCCATAGACGCGGCCGGTCTTCCCGCGCGCCAGTTCGGCGACATCGGGATTGCGCTTCTGCGGCATGATCGACGAGCCGGTGCAGTAGCGGTCGGCCAGATCGATGTAGCCGAAGTTCTGGCTCATCCAGAGCACGATCTCCTCGGCCAGGCGCGACACGTGCATCATCGTGATCGCGGCCCAGGATGCGAACTCGAGCGCGAAGTCGCGGTCGCTGACGGCATCGAGGCTGTTCGCGCAGACGCCGTCGAAACCCAGCGTCTTCGCGACGCGCTCGCGGTCGAGCGGGTAGCTGGTGCCGGCCAACGCGGCGGCACCGAGCGGCAGCCGGTTCACGCGCTTCCTCACGTCCGCCAGGCGCTCGGCGTCGCGCGCGAACATCTCGACGTAGGCCAGCAGGTGGTGCGCGAAGCTGACCGGCTGCGCCACCTGGAGGTGCGTATAGCCGGCCAGGATGGTTTCGGTGTGCGGATCGGCGGCCGTGACCAGGGCGCGCTGCATCCCCACCAGCAGCACGGCCAGTTGATCAACCTCGCCGCGCAGCCACAGGCGCACGTCGGTCGCGACCTGGTCGTTGCGCGAGCGCCCGGTATGCAGGCGCTTGCCGGCGTCGCCCACCAATTGCGTCAGTCGCGCCTCGATGTTCAGGTGCACGTCTTCGAGTTCGAGCTTCCATTCGAAGCGCCCGGCCTCGATGTCGGCGGCAATCTGCGCCATGCCACGCTGTATCGCTGCATGGTCGTCCTTCGAAATCACTTTCTGCGCCGCCAGCATCTCGGCATGCGCCAGGCTGCCGGCGATGTCGGCGGCGGCCAGCCGGCGGTCGAAGCCCACACTCGCGGTGTAGCGCTGCACCAGCTCGCTCATCGGCTCGGAGAACAGCGCCGACCAGGCTTGTGACTTCTTGTCGAGAGGGTTCGAAGACATGAGGCCGCCACCGCGTGCGCGGTGCCCGAAGTGAAGGAGGCTGGGACACAATGCCGGCACTGCCAGCCCTGGTGCGATCGATTCTATCGACGCCCCTGCCCTCGCCATCGCATGACGACGAGCCTGCCCGACACCGCACCCGCCTCGCTGCACAGCGGCGAGGGCGTGAGCCTGTGGCCGGCTTCGACGCGACCGGCAAGTTTCGATGCCGCCAATGGCGCGGCCAGCGGCGCTGCCTTCGACGTCTGCCGCGGGGCACTGGCATTGCGTGCGCTGCTGGCGGTCAATGGCGCTGTGCTGCTGGCCGTCCTGGCCGGCGCCGACTCGGCCGATCAGGCCCTGGCCTCGCTCGGTCCGGCGGTGGCCGCCGCGTTGGCCGGCACGCTGGCCTGGTTGGCGCTGGTCTGCGCCTTGCGGCCCGCCCTGGTCCGGCTGGCCGCCGTGCCGCGCACGACCGCGCTGATGGGTCTGGGCGCGGTACTCGCACCGCTGGCCTGCGCGCCGATGTTCTGGATGCAGTTGATGGCGCCGACCCCGCTGCGCGTCGTCGCGCTGCCTCTGATCGGCGCCTCCCTCGCTCTGGCCATGGCCCTGTGGCTGCAATGGCGCGAGGGCCGGCGCACGCCGGCCGACGCGCGCGCGCGGCTGGCCGAACTGCAGTCGCGCATCCGCCCGCATTTCCTCTTCAACACCCTGAACACAGCCGTTTCGCTGGTGCGTACCGACCCCCTGCGCGCCGAGGGCGTGCTCGAAGACCTGGCCGAGCTGTTCCGCGTCGCCCTCACCGACGACAGCAGCGGCGGCTCGGTCACGCTGGCCAGCGAGCTCGAACTCGCGCGGCGCTACCTGGCGATCGAGCAGCTGCGCTTCGGCGAGCGCCTGCGCCTGGACTGGCAGCTCGACGCCGCCACCGACACGGCACGGTTGCCGCCGCTGGTGTTGCAGCCGCTGCTCGAGAACGCCGTGCGCCACGGCGTCGAGCCGGTCGAGGCCGGCGGTTCGGTGCGCGTGCGTACGCGGGCCCGGCTCGGCCGCGCCGAGATCACGATCGACAACACGGTCGGTGGCGCCACGTCGCGCCCAGGACACGGTCTGGCGCTGGCCAATGTGCGGGAGCGCCTGCGCCTGCTTCACGACCTGGACGCGCAATTCGATGTCCAGAGGGGCGAGGGGCGCTTTCGGGTGCGCATCGTCGTACCGATGGCGGGCCCGGCGTGAGCGTCGCGGCACCGACATTGCGGGTCCTGATCGTCGACGACGAGACCCTCGCCCGCACGCGGCTGGCCACCCTGGTCGCCGAATGCACCGAGCCGCGCTGCAGCGTGGCGGGCCAATGCGCGAACGCCCAGCAGGCCCGCCAGTGGCTCAGCGAGTACGAGACCGATGTGATCCTGCTCGACATCCAGATGCCGGGCCAGCCCGGGACCGCGCTGGCGGCGGAGCTGCAGCGAGCAGCGCGGCCGCCGGCGGTGGTCTTCGTGACCGCACACACCGAACATGCGCTGGCCGCCTTCGACCTCGACGCCGTCGACTACCTGACCAAACCGGTCCAGCGCGAGCGACTGGCCGCAGCGCTGGAACGCGCGGCACGCCGCGCGCCGGTGCGCGACGGCGGCGGGGCCAGCTCGCCGGACCCAGTGCTGGTGGTCAGCGAACGCGGACGCGTCGCGCGCATCCCGCTGGCCGAAGTGCTGTATCTGAAAGCGGAGCTGAAGTACGTCACGCTGCGCACCGCCGGCCGCAATTGGGTGCTCGACGATTCGCTCACCGAGCTCGAGCAGCGCCTGGGCGACCGCTTCCTGCGTGTCCACCGCAATGCCCTGGTCGCGCGCGACGCCGTGCGCCTGCTCGAGCGCCGGCGCATGGCCGAGCATGACGACGAAGCCAGCGGGAGCGAGATCGGCTGGGCCGTGCAGGTGGCGCCGGTCAGTGAGTGGCTGGCCGTGTCCCGTCGGCAGCTCGGTGCGGTGCGCGAGGCCCTGGCCGCCAGCGGCCGCTGACGCCGCGCGCGGATGGCCCCTACGCGCCGCAGCTGCCCTGCAAACGGTGGCCTGGCCCGATCTCAGCGGCGCAACTGCATCCGGCCCGGCAGGGGTGTCGAGCGACGCAGGATGTCCTCGGCCAGCCAGACCGCCGACCGCCGCGCCCGCTCGACCACAGTCGGCAAGGGCAATTGCTGGTAGTCGTCGTTGAAGACCTCGAAGCTGTAGTCGCCGCGGTAGCCCATGCGGTCGAGTTTGCGGACCAGTTCGACCATTGCGTCGCTGTGCACGCCCTCGCCGGGGAAGACGCGGAAAGTGCGCGCGGTGTCGCGGCGTTCCTCGGGCGTACGCACCTGGCTCCACATGAAGTCGGCGAGCTGGACGAAGAAGATCTTGTCCGGGTCGATGTCGTCGAGCGGCGCCAGCGGCGTATTGGTCGCGAAGACGTGGTACGAATCGATGCACAGGCCGAGATTCGGACAGTCCGCGGCCTCGACCGCGGCCCAGGCTGTCGTGTACTCGTTGATGTGTCGGCCCCAGGAAAGACCTTCGTAAACCACCTTGATGCGGTGCGGCAGGGCCAGCATCGCCAACTTGCGCAAGTCGCGCGCCACATCGTCGATGGCGCCACTGGCGTGCTGCGAGGTCGACGAGCAGGCCAGCAGCAGCGGGCTGCCGAGCGCCTTGCACATCTCGATCATGCTCTTTGCCTGATCGACCTTGTAGCCGTGCAGATGGCCCGTCAGGCCTTCGAAGTCGCGCAGGACCTGGAAACCGGTGACGCGCAAGCCGCTCGCCTTGACCGCCGTGACGGCGGCTTCGATGCCCTGCGGGTGGCCGACGATGTCGCGCGCCGCGAGCATGATCTGGCTGAAGCCGCCCTGCTTCACGGCGCGCAGCTTGGCCTCCAGCGGGCCGGCCAGCGTGATGGTGTCCACGCCGAAGTCGTCGATGTACACGCTCAGCTCCCGTGGTGGACGAGCTCGAA
>DATDES010000091.1:0-3242 GCA_036522975.1 Burkholderiaceae bacterium
GATGTTGCCGATGCGCTCGCCGGGCGCGCGACCTTCGACGAGCAGTTGCGTGCACAGCAGGCGCAGGTCGAGGCCGAGCGCGCGCGCTACGGCCTGTCGGAACTGCGCTTTCGCCATGGCGTCAGCAACTCGCTCGAGCTGCTCGATGCGGAGCGTTCGCTGTTCACTTTCGAGGTCGCGCTCGTTCAGGCGCGCCTGTCGCAGCTGCAGAACCGCGTCTCGCTCTACCGTGCGCTTGCTGGCGGCCTGGACGTCGCCTCGCCCGCGTCCTAGCGCGCGGCCGGCCTCAGTCGATCGCAGCGAACAGCAACAGCCCGCCCAGGCCGAGTCCACCGGCCGGTACGCCCCAGCGCTCCCACTTCGACACCGCCTCGCCAGCGACCATTTCGACCGGCACGGTAGTGCTTTCGAGGACCTTGTTGGTCACCGAGTCCTCGAGCATGCGCGTGATCGAGCTCTTGCGCGCGGTGCCCATCACGATGTGGTGCACGCCCAGACGCTGGGCCGCGGCGCAGATCTCGGCAGCGCGATCGCCGACGGTCCAGTGCGTCTCGTGCGGCACGCCGCTCTTGGCCAGCAGTTCGACCGCGCTCGCCATGCGTTCGGTTGCCTGATCCTGATGCCAGGACGAGCGGTCGGTCTGGTTCACGAAGCGTGCGATATGCCGCGACAGCGGCGGCTGCACGTTCAGCAGATGCACTTCGAGTTCGTGGTGACGCCGGTACTCGCCGATCGTCTGCTGCACCGCGCGCAGCGCGTTGGCGGAACCGTCGACGGGTACAAGGACTTTCAGCATGCTCGGTTCTCCTTCAGGGTGGATCGACGTGGCGAGGGCCTCGGCCGTGCTGTCGCGCAGCGGCAGCTGGCGCGCGAACTCGGCCAGGCGGGCATGGATGCGTGATTCGAGCTGGCGGTGGTTCTTGACGAAGCCGATCCACAGCACGAGCGGGATCAGCAGGTAGGCCAGGACAAGCGACAGTGGCGCCTCGCGCAGCCAGGGCTGGATCAGCGGCTCGCTGGCCATCATCTTCACCGCGGTCAGCACCAGCACGCCGGCGCCGAGGTAGACGACGCCCGGATAGCGCTCGACGATCTTCAACACGACGGTGCTGCCCCAGACCACGATCGGCACGCTGATCAGCAGGCCGACGACGACCAGCAGGTAGCTGCCATGCGCAGCGCCGGCCACGGCGAGCACGTTGTCCAGGCCCATCAATGCGTCGGCGATCACGATCGTGCGCATTGCCGCCCAGAAGGTGGTGGCCACAGGCGCGTCGTGGCCGCTGCTGTCGCTCTCGTCGGGCAGCAGCAGGTGGTAGGCGATCCAGACCAGCATCGCGCCACCGGCCAGCAGCAGGCCGGGAATCTTCAGCAGCCAGACCACGATCACCGTCATCAGCGTGCGCACGCCGATCGCCCCGACCGCGCCCCAGATGATGGCGCGCTTCTGCAGATGCTGCGGCAGGGCCCGGGCGGCGAGGGCGATGACGATCGCGTTGTCGCCGGCGAGCACCAGGTCGATCACGATGATCGCCAACAGGGCGGAGATGAACTGACTGGCTTCCATCAGGTGTCTCGTGGTAGCGGTTAGGGACGGTTCATTGTCGACAGCCGGGCGCGCGACGGTGTTCGTGTTTCGCGATCCTTCACAAATTGCAATGCTTCACGAATTGCAATGTATCGCGATTCGCGAAGTGCGGCGACATGGGAACGGTGGCAGAATGATTTCGTGCCGAGGGCCATTGGGCTTCGGCATTGCAAAGCGGGAGTAGTTCCGCCCCCGGTCCGCCGGGAGCGCCGTGTCGTCGTCAATACGGGTCGCAAGGCCTCGGTGACACGAATGCCGATGAGGCATGAATCAGACCTTTGCCGTCCTGGCTCGAACAAGGAATGGCAATGACGTCACCGCAGCGACCCGCCGCGCCACGCCGCTACATGCGACACGGGCTTCTCCCCCAACTGGCCGCATTCGAGGCCGTCGTGCGCCTGGGCAGCGCGGCGCGAGCGGCCGAATCGCTCTGCATCGCGCAATCCACGCTCTCCGGACACCTGCGCAAGCTGAGCGATGCACTCGGACTGAGACTGTTCGAGTTGCAGGGCAAGCAGCTGGTACCGACGCTGGCGGCACAGGCGCTGATCATCGGCGTCGATGAAGTCTTCGACGCCCTGACGCGCTGCGAGCAGACGCTCGCGCCTCTGCGAGGGGCGAGCCGGCCTCGCTGGCACGAACCGATCGACAATGCCGGCCCATGGATGCACCCGACCGTCTGATTTGGCCTGCGCCGTGGCCGCGCAAGCTCGCCTGACGATGCGCAAGACGGGCACTGGCGGACTGGTCTACTCGACCGACGGCGGGCGGATGTGCCCCAACTGCCGGCAACCGATCGCCGCCTGCTGCTGTGCGACCCCCGCGGCGAGTGGCCCGAGCGGCGACGGCATCGTTCGCGTCAGCCGCGAGTCGAAGGGCCGGGGCGGCAAGACGGTGACCGTCGTGCGTGGCCTGACACTCGATCCTGACGCCCTCGCGGCCTTGGGCAAACGCCTGCGCAGCGCCTGTGGTGCCGGCGGCACGGTAAAGGACGAGGTGCTCGAACTGCAGGGCGATCACGCCGAGGGCGTTGTGAAGTGGCTGACCCAGGACGGCTGGCGAGTCAAGCGCACCGGCGGGTGAACCAAGGACGGCGCAAGGCTGCGAGCGCGGTCCTCAGGTGCTGGCGTTGTCTTGCGTCTCGGTAATCGGCTTGCCGTCTTCGCCCAGCTCCTTGTTCGGTTTGATGGCCGGGGTTTCGGCGTCGGGGATGCGATCGACGTTGTCTTCGACCATCTCCAGAAACTCATCGACCTCGTCGGTCGAATGCTTGGAAGGTTCGATGCGGGTTGGCGGCTGGCGGATCATGATCAATCCCTCGATGGGTGAGACGAGGGCATCAGTCTTCTCGAAGCGCCCGGTCGTGTCTGTCAGCGGGCCGGAGGGACGGTCGTAGGACCGGCGCCGCCACGACGGGCATACCCCACTCGCGACGATCTCGGCGATGCGGGCCGGGGAGGGCGCGTCGCTACTGCGCCGGTCGTCGGTGCACCGAGCGGCAACTTGGCCACACGCGGCCAGCGCGACGCCGGCCAGCGCGGTGTCGGCGCGCCAAGCGCGGCGCGGGCCCCCGGATCACCTGCGCCTAAGCCGCTTGCGCCTGCTGGATGCCGGCGATGGCCCAGTTGCGGCTGTCGTCCTTGGGCTTCACCAA
>DATDES010000092.1:0-18469 GCA_036522975.1 Burkholderiaceae bacterium
CCCACCAGTTCGGCAATGATTTCGTCGTCGTCCATGTCTTTCCAGGACTCGACATGGATCGCATGGGAATCGAAGTGCAGTGCCAGGTCCACCAGGTATTCGATCTTGCGCGCGGACAGCCCGGCGGCCTGCATGTCGTCCACCTTGAGCTTGAGCACGTTGGCCGGGCTCATGCGCCGGGGGAGCTTGGCAAAGCGGTCCCACACGGTCTGCGCCGCCTTGGTGGAGATCTGCTGGCCGACGATGCTGCGCGCCAGCGTGGTGAACGCGTCGCCGCGCGACTGCAGGCAGGCGTCGCCGTACTGAGGGATCAGGCGTTTCATCACCCGGTCCTTCTTGGACAGGTGGCGGCAAGCGTCGTCCCAGTACGCGGGCGTGGCCAGGATGATCTGGTTGGGGTCGGGACTGGAGCTCACGAGGCCGCCTCCCAGGTCGTGCCTGCCGGCGAGTCTTTCAGCACCACGCCCTGGGCCAGGAGTTCGTTGCGGATGCGGTCGGCCTCGGCGAAGTTGCGCGCCTTCTTGGCGGCGGCACGCTGCTCGATCAAATCGGCAATGGTGCTTTCATCCAGCAGCGTTCCCGCCCGCAGGAACAACTTGGGATCGTCCTGCAGGATGCCCAGGCAGCCGCCCAGCGACTTGAGCAGGCCCGCCACTTGCGGCGACTTGCCCCGGTTGACCTCGGCCGCCAGCTCGAACAGCACCGCCACCGCCTCAGGCGTGGCGAAGTCGTTGTCCATCGCGGCCTTGAAGCGGCTGGCATAGGGATCGGACCAATCGATGGCCACCTGCGCCGGCGCCACCAGCTCCAGCGCCGTGTACAGGCGCTTGAGCGCGCCCCGCGCGTCGTCGAGGTGCACGTCGCTGTAGTTGAGTGCGCTGCGGTAGTGCGCGCGAACCAGGAAGAAGCGCAGCGTCTGCGCATCGAACTTTTTCAGCACCTCGCGGATGGTGAAGAAGTTGCCCAGCGATTTGGACATCTTCTCGTTGTCGACATTGAGAAAACCGTTGTGCAGCCAGTAGCGCACGAAGGGCCTGCCGCTGGCGCCCTCGCTCTGAGCGATCTCGTTCTCATGGTGCGGAAAGGTCAGGTCCATGCCGCCGCCGTGGATGTCGAAGGGTTCACCGAGGACGGCATGGCTCATAGCCGAGCATTCGATGTGCCAGCCCGGTCGCCCCGCGCCGTAGACGCTGTCGTACTTGGCATCGTCGGGCTCGTCGGCCTTGGCGGCCTTCCACATCACGAAGTCGAGCGGATCCTCCTTGCCATCGGCCACCGCCACCCGTTCGCCTGCACGCAACTCGTCCAGGCTCCTGCCCGACAGCTTGCCGTAGCCCGGGAACTTGCGCACCGCAAAGTTCACGTCCCCGTTGGACGAACGATAGGCCAAGCCCTTCCGCTCCAGCTGCCCGATCAGGCCGAGCATCTGCGGCACGAAATCGGTGGCGCGCGGCTCATGGGTCGGCGCGACGACGCCGACCGCGCCGAGATCTGCACGCATCGCGGCGATCATCTCGTCGGTGAGTTCACGGATCGTGATCTGGCGCTCGAGCGCACGCTTGATGATCTTGTCCTCGATGTCGGTGATGTTGCGCACGTAGGTCACGTCGTAGCCCAGCGTGCGCAACCAGCGGTATATGACGTCGAAGGCCATCATCATGCGCAGGTGGCCCATGTGGCACAAGTCGTAGATCGTCATGCCGCACACGTACATGCCGACCTTGCCAGGGCGCAAGGGATGAAATTCTTCGAGCGAACGGCTGAGCGTGTTGTGGATGCGCAGGGTCATCGCAGCGGGAAACGTGACAGCGGCCTCGATGCGTCAGTGCAGGAGGCCGCTCGGTAGAATCGAAACTCAGTATAGCGGGCCTGTCGCCTGCGAATGTGGAGCCGATCACCAATGAAAACCCGTCTATCGACTATTCTTTTCGCGACCGCCCTGTCGCTCGCCTTTGTGCCAGCGCTGGCCCAAAAGGTGCGATTGGCAACGAGCCAGGGCGACATCGTCGTCGAACTCGACAAGGAAAAGGCCCCGAAGACCGTCGACAACTTCCTGCAGTACGTCAAGGCCGGCCACTACGACGGCACGATCTTTCACCGCGTGATCGAAACCTTCATGATCCAGGGCGGCGGCATGAAGGCCGACATGACCGAGAAGTCGACGCGCTCGCCGATCCCGCTGGAGAGTCGCAATGGCCTGAGCAACGTGCGGGGCACGATCGCGATGGCGCGAACGTCGGATCCAAACTCGGCCACGTCGCAGTTCTTCATCAATGTGAAGGACAACCAGAGGCTCGACCAGGCCAACGCACCCGATGGCAACGGCTATGCCGTGTTCGGCAAGGTGGTGTCCGGCCTGGATGTGGTCGACAAGATCAAGGCCGTGCCGGTCAGCGACAAGGCCGGCCACCAGAACGTGCCCACCACCCCGGTGACGATCAACAAGGTCAGTTTGGAGAAGTGACATGAGCAAGTTCGTCGAGATGACCACCAGCGCCGGCACGATCAAGATCGAGCTGAACGATGTGAAAGCGCCTGCCAGCGTGGCCAATTTTCTGGCCTATGCCGCCAAGGGCCATTACGACAACACGGTGTTCCACCGTGTCATCAAGGGCTTCATGGTCCAGGGCGGCGGCTTCGAGCCCGGGATGAAGCAAAAACCCACCGGCGCACCGATCGCCAACGAGGCCAACAACGGCCTGAAGAACGCGCACTACACGCTGGCCATGGCGCGCACGTCGGCACCGCACTCGGCCACCGCGCAGTTCTTCATCAACACCACCGACAACGGCTTCCTGGACTTCAAGAGCGAGTCACCGCAGGGGTGGGGCTACGCGGTGTTCGGACGAGTCGTGGCCGGCAGCGAAGTCGTCGACGCGATCGAGAGTGTCCGCACCGGGCGCAAAGGGGGGCACGACGACGTGCCGCTCGAGGACATCGTCATCCAGCGCGTCGTCGCGGTCTGAACGAGGTCGCGCCGGTTTCGCATGACTTCGAGCCCGCTCCCGGCGTTGCCGACGTTCTACGAAATCGGAGCGCCGGCCGAGTGGCGTTGCATCGAATTCATCTCCGACCTGCACCTGAGCGAAGACCTGCCGCGCACCACCGCGGCGTGGCGCGACTATCTGCGGAGCAGCCGGGCCGACGCGATCTACATCCTCGGCGACCTGTTCGAGGCGTGGATCGGCGATGACGCCTGCCAGCCCGGACGCTTCGAAGCAGAAGCTGCCGAGGTGCTGGCCGACGCGGCCACCCGGCGCGCGATGGGCTTCATGGCCGGCAACCGGGATTTCCTGGTCGGCGCGCAGATGCTCAAGGCCTGCGGCGTGGCGGCCTTACCCGACCCGACCCTGCTTTCGGCCTGGGGCCAACGCGTGCTGATGACGCATGGCGATGCGCTGTGCCTGGCCGACGAGCCCTACCAGGCTTTTCGGCGCCAGGTGCGCAGCCCCGCCTGGCGCGACGCCTTTCTGAGCCAGCCGCTGGCGGCGCGTGAGGCGCTGGCGCGCCAGATGCGCGATGCCAGCGAGGCCAACAAGCAACGCCAGAACCCTGCCGACTGGAGCGATGTCGATGCGGCCACCGCGGTGGCGTGGATGCAAGCGACCGGCAGCCGCGACATGGTTCATGGCCACACGCACCGGCCGGGCAGCGAGGTGCTCGCCCCCGGCTACACCCGCCATGTGCTCAGCGACTGGGATTGCGACGCCGAACCAGTGCGCGCGCAGCTGCTGCGCCTGACGCGCGACGGCTTCGAGCGCGTCGATCTGGCGCCGTGATCTCGCGCTGGTTGGGGCGGCTGAGGCAAGGCCGCGAGCAACGTTCCATCGAGCGTCGCGCCATCGCCGATGGGTTGTGGCGGGAGACACTGCAGCGGCTGCCCTTTCTCGCCCATCGGTCCGACGACGACCTGCTGCGGCTGCGCCGCATGGCCAGTCTGTTCCTCGACCGCAAGGAATTCAGTGGCGCCGGCGGCTTTGTTGTCGACGACGCCACCGCGCTGTCGGTCGCGGTCCAAGCCAGCCTGCCGGTGCTCGAGCTCGGCATCGACCACTACAACGGGTTTGTCGGTATCGTGATGCATGCCGATGCGGTCGTCGCCGAACGCGAATTTGTCGATGAAGCTGGCGTCGTGCACCGCTACGACGAGGTGCTCGCCGGCGAGGCGATGGAAAGCGGCCCGGTGATGTTGAGCTGGGCCGACGTCCAGGGCGGCCCTGGCGACGACGGTCCGCCGACGGCATACAACGTGGTGATCCACGAATTCGCCCATGTGCTCGACATGCGCGACGGCCAGCCCGATGGCGTGCCGCTGTTGCCCGGCAAGCAGGAGCGCCAGGCCTGGCTGGCCGTGTTGATGCCCGCCTACGATCGCTTCTGCGAGCGGGTGGTCTGCGGCTACGACAGCGCGCTCGATCCCTATGCCGCCGAGTCGCCAGACGAGTTCTTTGCCGTCGCGTCGGAGGCCTTCTTCGTCACGCCACGCGAGCTCAATGAAGAACAGCCGGCGTTGTACCGGCTGCTGGCGTCGTATTACCGGCAGGACCCGGTCAAGCTGTAGACCTCAGGAGGCTGTCGCCGGCTCCGCCTTGGGCTTGTCGCTCTTCTTCGGCGGCTGGATGTCGAGGAGGGTTTCGCCCTTGTCATCGATGTCCACCGTCAGGCGGCCGCCGTCGACCAGACGGCCGAACAGCAGCTCGTCGGCCAGCGCCCGACGCACGGTGTCCTGAATCAGGCGCTGCATCGGCCGCGCGCCCATCAGCGGGTCGAAGCCCTTCTTGGCCAGGTGGGCGCGCAGCTTGTCGGTGAAGGTGACTTCAACCTTCTTCTCGGCCAACTGAGCCTCCAGCTCGAGCAGGAATTTGTCGACCACTCGCATGATGATGTCTTCGTCAAGCGCGCGGAAGCTGATCGTGGCGTCGAGGCGGTTCCGGAACTCAGGCGTGAACAGGCGCTTCAGGTCGGCCATTTCGTCGCCCTGCTCGCGCTTGGTGGTGAATCCGATCACCGACTTGTTCATCGTCTCCGCACCGGCGTTGGTGGTCATGATGATCACGACGTTGCGGAAGTCGGCCTTGCGCCCATTGTTGTCGGTCAGCGTGCCGTGGTCCATAACCTGCAGGAGCACGTTGAAGACGTCCGGATGTGCCTTCTCGATCTCGTCGAGGAGCAGCACCGCGTGCGGCTTCTTCGAGATCGCCTCGGTCAACAGGCCACCCTGGTCGAATCCGACATAACCGGGCGGCGCGCCGATCAGGCGACTGACCGCGTGGCGCTCCATGTACTCGCTCATGTCGAAGCGGATCAGCTCGATCCCCATGATGAAGGCGAGCTGCTTGGCGACCTCGGTCTTGCCTACCCCGGTCGGGCCACTGAAGAGGAAAGAGCCGATTGGCTTCTCGGGACGGCCCAGGCCCGAGCGCGCCATCTTGATGGCAGCGGCCAGCGCGTCGATCGCCGGTTCCTGGCCGAACACGACGCTCTTCAGGTCACGGTCCAGTGTCTTGAGCTTGCCGCGGTCGTCGCTCGACACGCTTGCCGGCGGAATGCGCGCAATCTTCGAAACGATCTCCTCGACCTCGGTCCGGGTGATCGTCTTTTTCTGCTTGTTCTTGGGCAGGATGCGCTGCGCTGCACCGGCCTCGTCGATTACGTCGATGGCCTTGTCGGGCAGGTGGCGGTCATTGATGTACTTGGCCGACAGTTCCGCGGCCGCCTGCAGCGCGCCCAGCGCGTACTTGACGTTGTGGTGCTCCTCGAAGCGAGACTTCAGGCCCTTCAGGATCTCCACGGTCTGCTCGACCGAGGGCTCGACCACGTCGACCTTCTGGAAGCGCCGCGACAGCGCCGCGTCCTTCTCGAAGATGCCGCGGTACTCGGTGAAAGTGGTGGCACCGATGCACTTGATCTGTCCCGACGAGAGCGCAGGCTTGAGCAGATTGCTGGCGTCCAGCGTACCGCCCGAGGCGGCGCCGGCGCCGATCAGGGTGTGGATCTCGTCGATGAACAGGATCGCGCCGGTCTGCTCCTTCAACTGCTTGAGCACGCCCTTCAGGCGCTGCTCGAAGTCGCCGCGGTACTTCGTGCCGGCCAGCAGCGCGCCCATGTCGAGCGAATAAACGTTGTGGTCGGCCAGAACTTCGGGTACGTCGCCCTGCATGATGCGCCAGGCCAGGCCCTCGGCGATGGCGGTCTTGCCGACACCGGCCTCGCCGACCAGCAGCGGGTTGTTCTTGCGCCGGCGGCACAGAACTTGGATCACACGCTCGACTTCGAGTTCGCGCCCGATCAACGGATCGATGCGGCCGTCCCGCGCAGCCTGGTTCAGGTTCTGCGTGAACTGGTCGAGCGGGGAGGCCTTGGCGTCGCCACCCTCCTCCTTTTCGCCTTCGCTGGTGTTGCTCTCGTTGGATTTGGTCGGCTCCGGCGGGTCGCTCTTCTTGATGCCATGCGCGATGAAATTGACCACGTCGAGCCGGGTTACGCCCTGCTGATGCAGGTAGTAAACCGCATGCGAATCCTTCTCGCCGAAGATCGCCACCAGCACGTTGGCACCCGTGACCTCCTTCTTGCCGCTACCGGTCGACTGCACATGCATGATGGCGCGTTGGATCACGCGCTGGAAACCGAGCGTCGGCTGGGTGTCGACTTCTTCGTCGCCGCCCACGGTGGGCGTGTTCTCCTTGATGAAGGCGGCCAGGCTCTTTCTCAGGTCTTCGATGTTGGCCGCGCAGGCGCGCAGCACCTCGGCCGCCGACGGGTTGTCGAGCAGAGCCAGCAGCAGGTGCTCGACGGTGATGAACTCGTGGCGCTGCTGGCGCGCCTCGACGAACGCCATATGCAGGCTGACTTCCAACTCTTGCGCAATCATGCGGCCTCCATAATGCATTGCAGCGGGTGGCCGGCACGCTTGGCGGCGGCTTGCACCAATTCAACCTTGGTCGCGGCGATATCCCGGCTGTAGACACCGCACACACCACGACCTTCGTGGTGGATTTTGAGCATGATCTGCGTCGCCGTCTCGATGTCGCGCAGGAAGTATTCCTGCAAAACAAGGACTACGAACTCCATCGGGGTGTAGTCGTCGTTGAGCATCACCACCTGGTACAGCTTGGGCGGCTCGACACGCTGCTCCTGCTTCTCGGCGACCACCGTGCCCTGGCCGTCATCGCGCTCGGGCGCGCGCGACGGATCGGGTGGATTCGGTGCCTTGGGCGGCGTTGACGGGGGCTCGGCGGGCATGCGCTGATTCTATCGAGTCGGGGTTGGACGACGGTGCAGCAGCCTGCTGGCCATGCACCTCAGCGGGACATGTTGAGGCGAAGGCCGAACTCACAAGCCGATCGGGCAGTGCCTTGACATCCCACTGACAAGATCTTGACAATCACAACCTCAGTGGGGTAGGCGTACGCGAGAGAGGAGCAACAAGATGGCCTTCGGCAACGTCAAGTGGTTCAACGACGCCAAGGGATTCGGGTTCATCGAACCCGAAGGCGGCGGTAACGACGTCTTCGCCCATTTTTCCTGCATCCGCATGGACGGCTTCCGCACCCTGAAGCAGGGTTCGCGGGTGGCCTACGATCTGATTCAGGGCCCGAAGGGCGACCAGGCGCAGAACATCCAGCCGGTCGATGCCCATGGCGTAGCGCTGGTCCCACCCGCGGCGGTGCAGAACGCCGCCTGAGCACGGCGACGGATGAAGCGGGCCGACCCGCTGACGGCGGGAGGGCTCAAGGCGCCTTGCACGCACTGATGAACCGTATCCGTTCCCATCATTCGACACCTCCTGAAACGCCTGCCGGGTTGCTCGGCCGACTGATCACGCTGCACGGTTCGACATGACGCCGGCAATGTGATCGGTGCATACTCGCTCGAAAGCGCTGCCGGACGCGCACCCGGCAACAAGATGCTGCTCTGCTGCGCGAGGGAGGTAGTTCATGAACACCGATCCATCAGGTCCTATCTACAGGAAGGCCCTTGCGCGGCTGCTGCTGGATGTGCTGATTCGCGCCGGTCTGATCCTGGCGCTGGCGATGCTGTGCTACCGGATCTTCTCGCCCTTCCTGGTGCTGATGGTCTGGGCGCTGATCCTGGCGGTCACCTTGTACCCCGTGCATCAGATGCTGGCTGCCAAGATGGGCGGGCGGCAAGGCTGGGCGGCGACGCTGCTCACCGCGCTCGCCGTCGCGCTGATCGTCGTGCCCTCGGCTGTGCTGGTGAATTCGATGGGCGATTCGGTGCATCACCTGATCGATCAAGCGCAGCAGAACACGCTGCAGGTCCCCCCGCCCAGCCCGCGCGTCGCCGAGTTGCCGGTGGTCGGGCCGAAGATCCACGCCTATTGGCAGATGGCGCACGACAACCTGCCGGAGCTGGTCAAGACCCTGCAGCCCAAGCTTGGTGACTTGGCCAAGGCGGCGCTGGGGATGGTGGCCAGCATTGGCCTCGGCATCCTCGCGTTCGTCGCGGCCTTCATCGTCGCCGGCATCATCATGGCCTTCGGCAAGAACGGCGATCGCGCCAGCCGGGCGATCTTCGCGCGCATCGTCGGCGTCGAACGCGGTGAGGAGTTCACCGTGCTGTCGGTCGCGACCATCCGCGCGGTGGCCCAGGGCGTGATCGGCATCGCCTTCATCCAGGCCATTCTCGTCGGCCTGTGCCTGCTCCTCGCCGAGGTACCGCTGGCCGGCGTGCTGGCGGTCATCGTGCTCGTGCTCGGCATCGCGCAGGTGCCGGCGCTGATCGTCACGCTGCCGGCGATTGCCTACATCTGGATGAGCGGCGATTACGACACTGTCGCGGCTACGGTCAACTCGGCGGTGCTGTTCGTCGCCGGCATGGCCGACAACGTCCTCAAGCCGCTGATGCTCGGCCGCGGTGTCGATGCGCCGATGCCGGTGATTCTGCTCGGCGCGATCGGCGGCATGGCCACGGCCGGCATCGTCGGCCTGTTCGTCGGTGCGGTGCTGCTGGCGCTGGGCTACCAGATCTTCATGAGCTGGGTGGCGGACAACCCTGAGGTGACACCACCAGTGGGTGGCAGCGCCCCGACCGCGGTCGACTGAAATCGCAGCCGCCCATGGCAACCCGGCGCGGGCTGGTGCGTATGGCGGTGCCCGCGGCCATGGTGGCGTTGGGCGGGTGCACGACCCTCGGGCCGGAGTTCAGTGCGCCGCAGGTCCCTTGGCTGAAGGGCTGGCCCGGCGGCGCTTGGCGCACGCTGGCCGACGAAGCGCCGCGCAGCACTCAGCCCCGCGACGACGCATGGTGGCGCCAGTTCGGTGACCCGGTGCTCGACCAATTGGTGGCGGAGGCGCAACGCCTGAACCCGGGCGTGCGTACTGCCGGCTTGCGCATCATGGAGTCGCGGGCCCAGCTCGGTATCGCCGGCAGCGGGCTGTATCCGCAACTGCAACAGGTGAACGCAGATGCCCTGCGCGTCGGCAACCGCGGCAGCGACGGCAACAGCACCGGGTTCTGGTCAGGCGGCGTGGGCTTCGAACTGGCCTGGGAACTGGACTTCTGGGGCAAGTTCAAGCGCGGCATCGAGTCGGCCGATGCCGCCTACTTCGCCAGCATCGCACAGTACGACGACGTGCAGGTGCTGGTCGCGGCGCAGGCGGCGAGCCTCTACGCGACGATCCGCACCACCGAGCTGCGTCTGCGCATCGCCAACGAGAACGCTGCGATCCAGCAGCGCAGCCTGGAGATCACCGAAAGGCTGTTTCGCAGCGGCAACGAGGCCGAGCTCGACGTGCAGCAGGCGCGGTCGCAATACCTCGGTACGCTGGCGACGATTCCGGAAATCGAAAGCGCGCTGCGCCAGACGCGCAACGCGCTGTGTGTGCTGCTCGCCCGGCCACCCGATACCCTGCCTGAGCTGCAAGGCGGGCGCGCGAAGGTTCCCGAAGTGCGGCTCGAGGCCATCGTCGACATGCCGGCCGAGATGCTGCGGCGCCGACCCGACGTGCGTGCCGCCGAAATCCTGCTGGCCGCACAGTCGGCGCAAATCGGCGTCAGTGAAGCGGCCCTGTATCCGTCGATCGCGCTCGCGGGTTCGGTGGGCCTCGCGGCGACCAGCATCGGCTCGCCCAGCACCACGCTGAGTTGGGCACTTGGCCCGGCGCTGGTGTGGAACGTGTTCGACCACGGCCGGCTGACGAATACGGTGCTGGTGCAGGATGCGCGCTTCCAGCAGCTGTACGAGCAATACCAGGATGTTGTGCTGCGCGCCGCGCGCGAGCTGGACGATGCGGCCAGCAGCTTCGCCTACACCCGCACGCAGGTCGGCATCCTGCGCGAGGCGGTACAGGCCTCACGGCGCTCGCTCGACATCGCAACGGTCCAGTATCGGGAAGGCCTGGTCGACTTCCAGCGCGTGCTCGATTCGCAACGGGCGTTGTTCAGCGCTCAAGAACGCCTGGTCGCCAGTCAGGGCGGCGTGGTGCAGTACCTAATTGCGGTCTACAAGGCGATGGGTGGTGGCTGGCAAGCCGGCCGCTCGCGCCCGGTTCTCGACGACGCCACGCGAACCACGATGGAAGAGCGCAGCGACTGGAAATCCCTGTTGCAGTCACCATTGCCGGCCCCTTCGGAAGAGTTTCTGCCTCCCCCCAAGAGCAACACGCCATGAGCCAGGATCCTCCAGCTGTTCCGCCCGAGCGTCCCGTACCGAAGCCGGGCGCAGCGCCTGCGGCACCCGTGCCCGTGCCAGCGCCCGCAGTCGTGGTGAAGGCCGCACCCGCGCCCGCACCCACGGGCCGCGGCACCCGCGTCGGCGCCCTGGTCATCGCCGTGCTGATCATCGCCAGCCTGGTGCTGTATTTCGTCGGCGACCGCTTCACGCCGAGCACCTCGCAGGCGCGGGTGCAGGCCTTCGTCGTGCCGGTGGCCGGCGAAGTCGCCGGCAAGGTACTGGCCGTGCACATCCGCAACAACGTCGAAGTGCAGCCCGGTCAGGCCCTGTTCGACATCGACCCGCAGCCCTACCGCATTGCGCTGGCGCGCTCGCGCTCCGACCTCGAATCGGTGCGCGGCTCGATCAAGGGTTCGGTGGCCGGCGTCGAGGCGGCGCGGGCCTCGCTGGCGGTGTCCGAGGCCAGCCGCGAGATGGCCGAACGCGACGCCAGCCGGCTGGAAAAGCTGCATCAAGAGGATCCCGGCGCAATCTCGGTGCGCCGCCTCGAGATCGCGCAGGCCACGCGTGACGAAGCACGCAGCAAGGTGCGCCGCGCCAAGGCCGACCTCGTCAAGGCGCAGGAGGCCGCTGGCGCAGCGGGCGACGACAACGCGGAGTTGCGCAGCGCGGTGGCGGCGGTCGAGAAGGCCGAACTCGACCTGGCGCGCACCAAGGTCGTGGCGCCGGCGCGCGGCGTGGTCACCGCCCTGCGCACCGACGTCGGCCAATTTGCGCAGCCCGGCGCACCGGTGATGACGCTCATCGCGGTGCACGACCTGTGGATCAGCGCCGACCTGACCGAGAACAACATCGGCCATGTCGACCCCGGCGATCCGGTGGCGATCGTGCTCGATGCGATGCCCGGCGAGGTGCTGAAGGGCCGCGTGCGCAGCATCGGCGGCGGCGTCGGCCGCGGCTCGTCGACGCCCCCGGGCACGCTGCCGGTGGTGCAGAACAACCGCGACTGGCTGCGCCAGGCCCAGCGCATTCCGGTGGCGGTGGAGTTCGACGCCGACATCCGGCCTCGACTGAAGGTCGTGCGCATCGGCGGCCAGGCCGACGTGCTGGTCTACACCGATGACCACCCGTTGTTGAACCCGCTGGCCGCCTTTTACATGCGCGTCGTCAGCTGGTTCAGCTACCTCTACTGATCAGTGACATGACGCGCGGCGACAAGGCGGCACTGCGGCTGACGGTCGGCCTGGGCCTGGCCGTGTTCGTGGCCTACGGCTTTGGGCTGCAGGCGCCCTTCGTGGTCTGCATCATGGCGCTGCTCGTGCTCTGCAAGCCGGGACCGCCGCTTCCGGTGGTCAAGTCGGTCGTGCTTGCTGGCGCGTTCGCCGGTATGGTCGCCGCCGGCGTGCTGATGGTGCCGCTGCTCGAAAACTACGCCGTCGCCGGCGTGTTGCTGACGGCGGCGTTGCTGTTCGTGCTGTTCTACATGGGGCAGCTGCGCGCCAATCCTTTGACCACCGTGCTGGTGCTGTCCTTCACCCTCATCCCGGTGGCGGGCGTGCAGGAGCAGGCGCTCATCGGCGTGCTCGCCGGGACCTTGGCGGTCGGCGTGCTCGTCGGGGGTGCGGTCAGTGCTGCGTCGAATGCCCTCTTCCCTGATCCACCGGCATCTGCGGCTCAGGCGAAGTCGGCCACCGCACCCGATCGTGAGAACGCGCGTTGGGTGGCTTGGCGCGGCACCCTCATCGTGATGCCGGTGTTCGTGCTGGCACTGACCAATCCGTCCTTCTACATGGCAGCAATCATGAAGACGGTGGCGCTGAGCCAGCAGGCCGGTGAGACCAATGCGCGCCACGCCGGGCGCGAACTCGTCGGCTCGACGCTCATGGGGGCGTTGGTCGCATTCGTGGTCTGGTTCGGACTGTCGTTGTGGCCCAGCCTATGGATGCTGGTGCTGTGGATGATGACCGCCGCGCTGTGGGCTGGCTCGGCACTGTTCGGCGCGCGCCGGTCGCGTTTCCGCCCATCGTTCTGGAGCAACGCGCTGATCACATCGCTGATCCTGCTCGGCCCGGCGATCGAGGACAGCGACAGCGGCAAGAGCGTACTGCTCGGGTCCGCGATGCGGACCAGCCTCTTCATCGGCGTCGCGCTCTACGCCTGGGCCACTGTCTGGCTGCTCGAGCGGTGGCGCGCGACGCGCAAGCCGTCCGCAGCCCTTTCACCTGAAGGAGAAGTCGCATGATCCTCACCGTCCTGCTGGTCGGGCTGCCGGCCATGCTCATTTGCCTGATCATCGAGGTGTTCACCGCGTGGTGGTGCATCCGCTACTACATTCGACGCTTGGCCGTCCCGCATCGCCCGACGGTGTTCAACGAGGTTCGCCCACTGCTGATGGTCATGCTGACCATGACGGGCGCCACCATCGTGCAGATCCTCCTCTGGGCAATGCTCTTCTTGTGGCTGGGTGAGTTCTCCGAAATCTACGAGGCCGCCCATCACTCGGCCGTGAATTTCACGTCACTGGGCTACGGGGATTTCGTGATGAAGAAGGAGTGGAAGCTGCTTGGCCCGCTGGAAGCCCTCAACGGCGTGCTGATGCTGGGCATGACGGCGTCCAGCCTGATGGCGATCCTCCAGCACATGATCAAGACGCACGGCAAGGCGCTGTCAGCTTGAGCCCGAGGTCCCGCTGAATCGTCGCGAGTAGCGGCGCATCATCTCTCGCGAGCCGTCATGCGCCGCACCAGCCTCGCGTTCGTCCTCGCCGTCCTGGCCGGCTGTGCCGCCTTGACCCAGGATTCGCTCGACCAACGCTTCGGCCCCAGCGACCCGACGCGCTTCGACCAGCCCGCGCTCGGCGCGCGAAGTGGAGTTTCCTTTCGAAACGACGTTCAGCCGATCCTCGAGCGCCGCTGCGTGGTTTGCCATGGCTGCTACGACGCCCCGTGCCAGCTCAAGCTCGGGTCGTGGGACGGCATCGCCCGCGGCAGCAGCAAAGCGCCGGTCTATGACGCCGGCCGATTGAGAGAGGCCGACCCCTCGCGCCTCTTCCTCGACGCGCAACTGCCCTCGCAATGGCGCGCCGAAGGCTTCGATCCCGTCCTCAACGAGCGCACGCCGTCGGCGCAAGGCAACCTGGCCGCCAGCGTGCTCTACCGGAGCCTGGCACTCAAGCAGGCCCATCCGCTGCCCAGCGCGAAGGTGCTGCCAGCGGGCGACTTCGACTTTTCGCTGGACGGCGCCCAGTCTTGTCCACGGCTCGACCAGTACGACGCCTACGAGCGCGATCACCCCCTGGCCGGCATGCCCTACGGGTTGCCTGGCCTCGATGAGCGCGAACTCGGGGTGCTGACACGCTGGCTCGCGGCCGGGTCGCCAGCGGATGCGCCGGTGCCGCTGGCGCCTGCGCTGGCGCGCCAGGTGCGGACCTGGGAGCAGTTCCTCAATGGCGATTCGCAGAAGCAGCAGCTGATGAGCCGCTACCTCTACGAGCATCTGTTCCTCGGGCACCTGGTCTTCGAGGGCGATGCCGGGCACACGCCCATGCGCCTCATCCGCTCGGCCGCGGCCCCGGGGGCGCCGGCGCTTCCGGTGGCCACCCGCCGACCTTACGACCACCCTGGCGTGGCGCGGGTCTTCTACCGACTTGTTCCCGAGCGCGAGAGCGTGCTGGCCAAGACGCACATGCCCTACCTGCTGTCACCGGCACGGATGGCAAAGTTTCGGGGCTGGTTCCTTGATGCCGACTACCGGGTCGAGGCGATGCCGTCCTACGACTTGGAACGCGCGTCGAACCCGTTCATCACCTTTGCCGCGATCCCGCCGGAGTCGCGCTACCGTTTCCTGCTCGACGAGGCCGAGTTCTTCGTCATGAACTTCATCAAAGGCCCGGTGTGCCGCGGCCAGACCGCGCTCAACGTGATCGAGGATCAGTTCTGGGTCTACTTCGTCGATCCGAAAGCCAGCACCGGCAGCGACGTCGCCCAGTTGCTGGTTCGGGAGTCGGACCAGCTGGCCTTGCCGGCGGCCAACGGTAGCAATGCGCGTGTGCTCGGCTGGCGCGAGCTGGCCGAGCGCGAGGATCGTGTCCTCGCCGCCAAGACCGAATTCATCAACCGCCGCTTGGGCGGCAACAGCCCCGCCACCCTGGCGCAGATCTGGGACGGCGACGGCCGCAACCCCAACGCGGCACTGACGGTGTTTCGCCACTTCGACAGCGCGTCGGTCGTCAAGGGCCTGGTGGGCGACACGCCCAAGACCGCATGGGTGATCGGCTACCCGCTGTTCGAGCGCATCTACTACCTGCTGGTCGCCGGCTACGACCCTTACGGCAACGTCGGACACCAGTTGCAGAGCCGGCTCTACATGGATTTCATGCGCATGGAAGGCGAGGCCAATTTCCTCCTCTTCCTGCCCAAGGCCTTGCGCGAACCCACGCGCGACCATTGGTACCGAGGCGCCAGCGACGAGGTCAAGTCCTATGTGGGCGGCAGCAAGGCCCGGCTGGAACCCGAGACTGGCATCGCCTACCGAAGCGGCGATGCGCGGCGCGAATTCCATGAAATCGTCGGCGGTCGATTGGCGCCGGTGCTCGATCGCCGCTTCGACCTCGCCGGCGTGAGCGATGCACCGCTGCGTCGCTCGCTGCAGGCACTGGCGGCCGTGCGGGGCGCCGGCCTGTCCTGGCTACCCGAGTCGGCGCTGCTGCGGGTCGACGACGCCACTCGGCCGGCGCGCTACTTCAGCCTGTTGCGCAATACCGGCCACGCCAATGTGGCACACCTGCTGCGAGAAGACGGTGCGCTGCTTCCCAACGAGAACACGCTGACCGTGGTGCCCGGCTTCATCGGCGCGTACCCGAACGCGATCCTGCGCGCGACACCGGATCAGCTGCCGGCGATGACGACGGCCATCGCCGGCCTGACCTCGGAGGCCGACTATGCATCGTTCGCTGACCGCTTCGTAATCCGCCGCACCAGCCCCGAGTTCTGGGCCGCCAGCGATGCCTTGCATGAGGCCTATGCGCGCTGGTCGCCGCTCGAGTCGGGCCTCTTCGACTACAGCCGGCTCGAGAACCGATGAGCGAAGCGAGTGGTGGCCCATCAGGACCATCGCGCCCGCGCCAGCAGCCACACGCTGCCCGCGAGCGGCAAGGCCAGCAAGGCAAAGGCCGAACCCAGCGCCCCCAAGGCCGTGCCCGCGGCGCCGAGTACCGGCGGCCCGATCACGACACCGAAAAAGGTGAAGAACAGCGTGCCCGCCGTGGCCGCAGCGGCCTGCCCGGGAGGTGCCACGCGGGCCACGGTGGCCAGGTACACACCATTCCAGCCCACCGCCGTGGCGCCGTACACACACAGCAAGGCGATCGCCAGCGGCGCCGGGCCGGCTGGCCCCAGCAGGGGCATCAGCAGACCGCAGGCCGCCATGCCCAGGGCCAGGCCGAGCAATACGCGCCGCGGGCCCAGCCAGCGGTCGGACACGAAGCCCCAGACGATGCGTGCCACCACGCCGGCCACCTGCGAGGCGGCCAGCGCGGCGCCAGCCGCGGCCAGTGTCCAGTACAAGTCGCCCGTGAGGAAGCTGACCATGTACGAGGTCAGGCTCACCTGGACCATCGAAAAAATGAAGCTGCATAGCGCCATGGCACGCAGCACGGCATGCGTCGCGACGAAGCGCGCGGGTGCCAGCACCTGGTGCGGCTTGGGCCAGGGTGCGGCGCGATCGCGTTCACCGTCGAGTTCATGGGCCAGAGGCGCCGCGCTCAACGCCGCCACCACGCACAGCGCCGCCAAACCGAACAATGCGCCCGCGGCGCCGCCTAGGCTTGCCAGAGGTGGCACCACCAGGCCGGCGATCACACCGCCCAGCGGCACGCCCGTCTGCTTGATGGAAAAGACCAACGAGTAGTGCCGCGGGTCTGTGGTGCGCGACAGCATCTGGCTGCTGGCTGGTGTGATGGGACCATAGCCCAGGCCGATGAACACAGCGCCCAGCGCGACCAGCGGCAGCAGCGGTGCGGCCAGCAACAGCAGGCCCGCCGTGCTGCACAGCAAGGCCAACTGGCTGGCGCGGATGGGTCCCCAGCGGCGCACGACGAAAGCGCCGATCTGGGTGGCGAACATCGCGCCCAAGTACACCAGGGCCACGAACAGGCCCACTGTCGCCGGGCCCAGCTGCAGATTCTGCAGCAGCAAGGGCGCGGCCACCGTAGGACCGATGACCGCGGCCGACGATGCCGCCTGCACGAAGGTCGTGATCGGCAGCGCCGCGCGGCGCACGCCGGCGCTGTAGACGGGGGCGGCGGCTTCAGACAGGAGTGATGATCCTTGCGTCAAACGGGTTGGGGGCAGGAACGCTCATCGCCCCCACCGCCAGTTTGCCGCTGCCAGGCGATCTGTGAGGTTCAACTCAGCCACCAAAGCAAAAAAGCGCCAGGCATTTCAACGCCTGGCGCCCTTGGTGGAATTCCGGCTCGTCACCGGACACGGTTGTCACATGTGCTCGATCATCACCTGCCCAAAGCCGGAGCACGACACTTGCGTCGCGCCGTCCATCAGGCGAGCGAAGTCGTAAGTCACCTTCTTGCTGGCGATGGAGCGCTCCATCGACGCGATGATCAGATCTGCCGCCTCGGTCCAGCCCATGTGACGCAGCATCATCTCGGCCGACAGGATCTCCGAACCCGGATTGACGTAGTCCTTGCCAGCGTACTTGGGCGCGGTGCCGTGGGTGGCTTCGAACATCGCCACCGAGTCCGACAGGTTGGCACCCGGCGCGATGCCGATGCCACCGACCTGGGCCGCCAGCGCATCGCTGACGTAGTCGCCGTTCAGGTTCAGCGTCGCGATCACCGAATACTCCGCCGGCCGCAGCAGGATCTGCTGCAGGAAGGCGTCCGCAATCGAATCCTTGACCGTGATCTCACGCCCGGTCTTCGGGTTCTTGAACTTGCACCACGGGCCACCGTCGATCAGCTCGGCGCCGAACTCCTTCTGCGCCAACGCATAGGCCCAGTCGCGGAAGCCACCCTCGGTGAACTTCATGATGTTGCCCTTGTGCACGATGGTCACGCTGGGCTTGTCATTGTCGATCGCGTACTGGATCGCCTTGCGCACCAGGCGCTCGGTGCCCTCCCGGCTGACCGGTTTGACGCCGATGCCCGAGGTATTTGGGAAGCGAATTTTCTTGACCCCCATCTCGTCCTGCAGGAACTTGATCAGCTTCTTGGCCTTGTCGCTCTCGGCCTCGAACTCGATGCCGGCGTAGATGTCCTCCGAGTTCTCACGGAAGATGACCATGTTTGTCTTTTCCGGCTCCTTGACCGGGCTGGGTACGCCCTTGAAGTACTGGATCGGCCGCAGGCAGACATACAGGTCGAGTTCCTGCCGCAACGCCACGTTCAGGCTGCGGATGCCGCCGCCGACGGGTGTGGTCAGTGGGCCCTTGATCGAAACCACATAGTCCCGGACGGCGTGCAGGGTCTCTTCCGGCAGCCACACGTCCGGCCCGTAGACCTTGGTCGACTTCTCGCCCGCGAAGACTTCCATCCAGTGGATCTTCTTCTTGCCGGCATAGCTCTTGGCCACCGCCGCATCGACCACCTTGATCATCACCGGCGTGATATCCAAACCGGTGCCATCGCCCTCGATGTACGGAATGATCGGCTGGTCGGGCACGTTGAGCGAGTAGTCCGGGTTGACGGTGATCTTCTTGCCGCCTTCGGGGACCTTGATGTGCTGGTACATGGTGGGCGCGGGCTCCGGTTGGTGAGTGACTGCTGCGTCGGCTGTCGAGCCCGAAATTCTAGTTCACGCCCCTGTCAACCGAGACCGG
>DATDES010000093.1:0-2982 GCA_036522975.1 Burkholderiaceae bacterium
CCTCAAAGGGGAATGTTGCCGTGCTTGCGCCACGGGTTCTCGAGCTTCTTGTCGGCCAGCATCGCCAGCGAGCGACAGATGCGCTTGCGGGTCTCGTAGGGCTGGATCACGTCGTCGATGAAGCCGCGCGCACCGGCGACGAAGGGGTTGGCGAAGCGCGCCTTGTATTCGGCCTCCTTCGCGGCGAGCTTGGCCGGGTCGCCCTTGTCGTCGCGGAAGATGATCTCGACCGCGCCCTTGGCGCCCATCACCGCGATCTCGGCATTCGGCCAGGCGAAATTGACGTCGCCCCTGAGGTGCTTGCTGCTCATCACGTCGTAGGCGCCGCCGTAAGCCTTGCGGGTGATCACGGTGACCTTCGGCACCGTGCATTCGGCATAGGCGTACAGGAGCTTGGCGCCGTGCTTGATGATGCCGCCGTACTCCTGGCTGGTCCCGGGCATGAAGCCGGGCACGTCGACGAAGGTGAGCACCGGAATGCCGAAGGCATCGCAGAAACGCACGAAGCGCGCCGCCTTGATGCTCGACCGGATGTCCAGGCAGCCGGCGAGCACCAGCGGGTTGTTCGCGACGATGCCCACCGTGCGCCCCTCCATGCGCGCCATCCCGATGACGATGTTCTTCGCGTAGTCGGGCTGAAGCTCGAAGAAGTCGCCATCGTCGACGACCTTGTAAATCAGCTCCCTGATGTCATAGGGCTTGTTCGGGTTGTCGGGTACCAGGGTGTCGAGCGAGTGATCCAGGCGCTCGGCCGGGTCGCCGCTCGGGCGCGAGGGCGGGCCGGCCCGGTTGTTCAACGGCAGGTAATTGAAGAAGCGGCGCAGCATCAGCAGGGCCTCGACATCATTCTCGAAGGCGCGATCGGCAACGCCGCTCTTGCCGGTGTGCGTGGCCGCGCCACCGAGTTCCTCTGCGGTGACGTCTTCGTGCGTCACCGTCTTCACGACCTCGGGTCCGGTGACGAACATGTAAGAACTGTCCTGCACCATGAAGATGAAGTCGGTCATCGCCGGCGAATAGACCGCGCCGCCTGCGCACGGCCCCATGATCAGGCTGATCTGGGGGACCACGCCGCTGGCCATCACGTTGCGCTGGAACACGTCGGCATAGCCACCGAGCGAGGCAACCCCTTCCTGGATGCGCGCGCCTCCCGAGTCGTTCAGGCCGATCACCGGCGCGCCAACCTTCATCGCCTGGTCCATCACCTTGCAGATCTTCTCGGCATGGGCTTCAGACAGCGCACCGCCGAAGACCGTGAAGTCCTGGCTGAAGACGAAGACCAGGCGGCCGTTGATCATCCCGTAGCCGGTGACAACGCCGTCGCCGGGCACCTTGTTGTCCTGCATGCCGAAGTCGACGCAGCGGTGCTCGACGAACATGTCCCACTCCTCGAAACTGCCATCATCGAGGAGCAGTTCCAGGCGTTCGCGCGCGGTCAGCTTGCCCTTCTTGTGCTGCGCGGCGATGCGCTTCTCCCCGCCGCCCAGGCGCGCCGCGGCGCGCTTCCTGTCGAGCTGCTCGATGATGTCGTGCATGGCTTGTTTTTCCTCGGATTCAGTTCTTCTCGAACAGATTGAGCAGCGCACGCGCCGCCACGGTGGGCGCCGTGCGCGCCCCGTCGACCTCGGCCAACACGCGCGGCAGGGCTTCGCGCACGGCGGCGTCGTATTCGAAGTCGGCGCGCAGGCGCGCGTACACGATGTCCCACAGCCACGCCCGGCGCTGTGTTTGTCGGCGCTGGTCGAAGGCACCGCCGTCCCGGCGGCGCTGGGCTTCGGCTTGCACCGTCGACCAGAACGCCGCCAAGCCCTCGCCCTTGAGCGCGCTCAGCTTCAGCACAGGGGCCGCTACAGCCGGGTTCGTGTGGCCGTGAAACCCGAACACCCGCAACGCACTCGTGATTTGCGCCTGTGCCCGCGTCGCCGCGGCCTCATCGAGGTCGGCCTTGTTGATGACCACCAGGTCGGCCAACTCCATCACGCCACGCTTGATCGCCTGCAGATCGTCACCGGCATTCGGCAGTTGCAGCAGCACGAACAGGTCGGTCATCCCCGCAACGGCGGTCTCGCTCTGGCCGACGCCGACCGTCTCGACAATCACGACGTCGAAGCCCGCCGCCTCGCACAACAGCAAGGCCTCGCGGGTGTGCTCGGCCACCCCGCCGAGCGCGCCCGAAGTCGGGCTCGGGCGGATGAAGGCGGCCGGGTCGACCGACAGCCGCTCCATGCGCGTCTTGTCGCCGAGGATCGAACCGCCAGAGACGCTCGACGAGGGGTCCACCGCCAGCACCGCGACACGGCGCCCGTGCTCGATCAGGAACAGGCCGAGCGCCTCGATGAAGGTGCTCTTGCCCACCCCCGGCACGCCCGAGATGCCCAGGCGCAGCGACTTGCCGCTGGCCGGCAACAAGGCGTCGAGCAGCGTATCGGCCTGCGCGCGGTGGTCCGCGCGGGTCGACTCGATCAGGGTGATCGCCTTGGCGAGTGCGCGGCGGTCTCCGCGCAGCAGATCCGCCTCCAGCGGCGCGGATCTCACGCCCCGACCGCCTTCCTGATCTGCTCGAGCACGTCCTTCGCGCTGGCCGGGATCGGCGTGCCGGGTCCGTAGATGCCCTTCACCCCGGCGTCGTAAAGCATGTCGTAGTCCTGGCGCGGGATCACGCCGCCGACGAAGACGATGATGTCATCGGCGCCCTGCGCCTTCAACGCCTGGATGATTGCCGGCACCAGCGTCTTGTGCCCCGCCGCCAAGGTGCTGACGCCGACCGCGTGAACGTCGTTCTCGATCGCCTGGCGTGCGCACTCTTCTGCGGTCTGGAACAGCGGACCAATGTCGACGTCGAAACCGAGATCGGCAAAGGCCGTGGCCACGACCTTGGCGCCGCGGTCGTGGCCATCTTGGCCGAGCTTGGCGATCATCACGCGCGGACGGCGACCTTGCTGCGCGGCGAAGTCTGCGATCTCTGCCTTGAGTTGGTCCCAG
>DATDES010000094.1:0-4388 GCA_036522975.1 Burkholderiaceae bacterium
CGCATCGACGGCACGCAGCGTGGCCGCGACGGGCGCTTTCAGCTCGGGCGAGTCTGCGTGGCGCTGGATCAGGTGAGCGCTGTTGCTGATCACACCCAGGAGATTGTTGAAGTCGTGCGCCACGCCACCGGTCAAGCGCCCGAGAGCCTCGATGCGCTGGCTCTGCGACGCGCGTTGTTCGGCCTGGCGCGTGCGCTCGACCGCCTCGGCGACCTGGCGCTCGAGCTCTTGGCGATGGTCCTGAAGGGCTTTGGCAGCCTGCGCCAGCACCGTAGCCACGTCGTCGAATTCGACGATGCCGGTGCGGCCGGGGGGTACCACTTCGCCTGCCCGCATGCGCGCGGCAATGTCCCGCAGCGACTGGACCGGCGCGACGATTCGGCGCGCCACCAGGAACGCGCCCCCGACGGCCAGCGCCAGCAACAGCGCCGCACCCGTGACCACCTGCACCGCGGCATGCGGTACGTATCCGTCGAACTGGCTCTGGGGCATCGCCGCGACATAGGTCCAGCCGCGTGCCGACGTGCGGAAATAACCGACCATCGGCACGCCCTCCAGCGAGGCGGAGCTGAAGAACGCCTCGCGGCTCGTTCTCAAGGACTGCTTCAGGTTGTCCGTCGCGCTGCGGCCGACGAACGCCTCACCGCCCGGATGTCGGGCCACCACGGTGCCGCGGTCGTCGAGCACGGTGCCGACCCAGCCCTCCGGCAGGGCTTGAGCGTCGATGATGCGCTGCAGCTCGGCGGCACGCAGGGTCACCACGACGTTGAGCAGGGTCTGCCCGTTGCGCTGTACCGGCTGGACGATCGCTGCGTGGGCGTTTCCCTTGCTGTCGGACGCTTGCACGGATTGCACGCGGGGCGCATCGGCGAGGTCTTCGCTGGGCTGTGCTGTCGGCTCGCGCCCCTCTGCGGTTGCGAGGGCCGAGTGGGTGTGCATCAGCACGCGACCGCGCGCCCGCAGTTCAACCCAACCGTCGATGTCCGTCATCGCCCGGTGCGACAGGCGTGAGAAGTTTTCTATCTGCTCCTGGGTCAGATCGGGTGCCTGGTCGAGCCAGCGCGAACCGGCCAGCGTCCGCGCCACCGTGGCCCGCTCCGCAAGGAGTCGGTCGACCACCAGCGACAGCGCGCGCGCCGTCTCGCGCAAGGTGCGTTCGTTCGCCAGACGTTCGTTTTCAAAGGTTCGGCCCACCATCCAGACGACACCGAGCAGCCCGGGCAGCAGGACCGCGAGCACGAGCATCAACAGGCGAGAGCGGATGGTGACTGGCATGGGGAGCGCGCCGCCCGTGCGGCCCGCAGTGGTTTGTACCGCATGTCGACGCCGCAACGCGGCTGGGCGCGCGATGGCGGGCGTGGGCACGCGGCTGAGATCGGCCGTCTCGGTCACTACATCAAGGCTTCGAACTGCCGGGCCACGGGTTCCTGCCAGCGCCGCCGGAAGCCATCGCGCGAAAGATGGCATCGAACGTGGCCGGCCCGTCGTTGAGCAAGTCGACGCGGTTGCCTCCCGGAAACGGCTGACCCAGGCGCCGCACCAGCGCGCCCGCGTGGCTGGCCGAGGGTATGAGAGGGGGCAGCAAACAGGGTTGACGACACAAGGGGCTGCATCGGATGACGGCGGGTTATCTGGAACGGGCTTTGCTACGTATGAGCAATCGAAATGCCAGCAAGGATCAGAGTTGCCATGGCTAAGCCCGCCGCCCCATCATGGATCTCGCGTTTTGCGCGGCACCTTCTCCAAGTACAGCCTGAGTTGCGGCCGCTCGAAGCGGTGCGCAGTGCGAGCCAGGCCTTCGCCGACTCTGCGCGAATGCCCCCCGAGGAGGCGGCCTCGTCGTGGGTCGCGATCCACGCGACACGGCCCGACGGGGGCGATCGGCACGCTTTGCCGCAGTTCGGCGCAGATCGGTAAATCCGGCTGCTGTGCTTGACTGACCTGCCGCTCGCGCCCATGGGCGCACCCCAGCGATTCCGAGGACCTCACGTGACCGCCTTGAACCTCCGTACCGATCATCGCCAAGGCCAGGCCCTTTCTCCCCGCCTCCAGCATGCCGTGCGCCTGTTGCAGATGTCGTCGCTGGACTTCTCGGCGATGGTTCGCGACTCCCTCGGCCAGAACCCTTTCCTCGAGACCGACGAGGGCGCAGACCTCGACGACCCGCCGGCTGAGTCCGCACTGCCGGCGGTGGCCTACGACGAGACCGATGGGTCAGGCACCAATGCCGCGGCAGTGGAGACCGCGATCGGGACGAACGAAGGCAACGACGACAATGACCGCGACCTGTGGCAGACGGACATCGCGTCTCGCATGCAGTGGACGGACGACAGCGAGACATCGGTGCTTGACACCATGGCGGTGGATATCGGGCTCAACGCCCACCTCCGCGCCCAACTCAACTTGCTCCCCTTGTCGGCAAGGGAACTCGCCCTGGCCTGCACCATCGTCGAGTCGCTCGATGACGACGGATACCTGCGTACGCCCCTGGACGAGCTGCTGAGCGTTCCCGACTTCGAGCCGCCGCCAACGCTGGAGGAAATGCAGATCGCGCTAGAGCGCGTGCAGTCGCTGGAACCCTCGGGCGTCGCGGCCCGGGGCGTGGCGGAGTGCCTCCTGCTGCAGTTGCAGGACATTGACTGCCCGGCCACGCGGCAGTTGGCGCACCGCGTCATCACCGATCACCTGAACGTCCTGGCTGCGCGCGACGTGCCTGGCCTGGCCCGCCGTCTCGGTGAGTCGCCGGAGCGTGTCGAGGCGGTGTGCGACCGCATTCGGCGCCTCGATCCGCGGCCTGGCTGGCGCATCGGCGCATCCCATGCGGCCTACGTCGTACCGGACGTCATCGTGAACAAGGTCCGCGGCCGTTGGGCGGTTCAGCTCAATCCGGCGATCGTGCCGAAGGTGCGTCTGAATCAGGTCTATGCGAGCTTGTTCCAGTGCCACCGCACGGCGCACGACGCCGAGCTCGGGGCCCATCTGCAGCAGGCGCGCTGGACACTGCGCAACGTCGAGCAGCGCTTCTCGACCATCCTGCAGGTCGCCACGGCGATCGTGAAGCGTCAGAGCAACTTCCTCGACTACGGCGACATGGCGATGAAGCCGTTGGTTCTGCGCGAAATCGCCGACGAAGTGGGGATCCATGAATCGACGGTCTCGCGGGTCACGAACAACAAGTACATGGCCACGCCGGTCGGTGTCTTCGAGTTGAAGTACTTTTTTTCACGCGCGATGATCAGTGCCAACGGAAGCATCTGTTCAGGGACGGCGATCCGAGGTCTGGTCCAGGACATGATCGAACGTGAACGGCATGACAAACCGCTCTCCGATGCCGAGATCACGCGTCAACTGGCGCAGCAGGGCTTGATCGTGGCGCGCCGCACGGTGACCAAGTACCGCCAGATGCTGAAGATCGAAGCGGTCGAGCGGCGGCGCCGTCACGCCTGATTGACGCCGCCGGTGCCGTTGCCGGCACGGCCCTGCTCGGGAGAGGCGATTGCCTCCTTGGGGTCCCGTGCCGGGCTGGCATGCGGTTTGACCTTAGCCCTGATGGAGAAGCTATGGCCGACACAACCTACCTTACCGGCTTGTTTGCCGACCGCGACAGTGCCGAACGGGCATATCAACGGGCACTCGATCGCGGTTACACGCAGCATGACCTCGACGTGGTGATGTCCGACCACACCCGAATGGGTCAGTTCGCCGATGACGACGACCAATCGACTCACTCGGGCACCCGGGCGGCGGAAGGCGCGGCGATCGGCGCTGCAGTCGGCCCTATCGGCACGGCATTGGCCGCCGTCGGTGCCAGCATCGCAGTGCCCGGCCTGGGCCTGGTCATCGCGGGCCCGTCCGCTGCTGCGCTGTCCGGCGCAGGCGGTGCGGCGGTCGGCCTGGCCGGCGCGCTGAACGGGTGGCAGGTTCCTGGGGAGCGCATCAAGCTGTACGAACGGGGCGTCGCGCAGGGCGGCATCCTGATGGGGCTGCGGCCTCGCAACGAGGAAGACGCCATCCACCTCGAACGACAGTGGCGCAACGCCGACGGTGTCGACATCTACCGCTGAGGCGGGCGCACGCGCCGCTTGGCCGTGGCACGCAGCGCCCGATCCAGGCTGCGCGGGCGAGCCGGCCAGCAGAAGGAGCGGGCGCGGGCAGCAGCCGCACGAGGGCCTCGAGGTCGATCGGTTTGACCATGCGATGGGATGGTGATGAAGTCGGGCGCTGGCTCCGCGCCACCGAGGGGGGCTTTGACCAGCCCGCTCCCCAAGCCTAGGGGCTGGGGTATCCGGATTGCCCAAGCATGGCAATGGGGCCGTTTGCATCCGACCGCGCCGAACCGGAGCACATGCCGCTGACCGCCTCGCAAGTCATGAGGCAAGTGCGCGACG
>DATDES010000095.1:0-3867 GCA_036522975.1 Burkholderiaceae bacterium
CGCACCGAGGCATAGAACTTCAGCGCGTTGCCGCCCGTCGTGGTTTCGGGGTTGCCGAACATGACGCCGATCTTCATGCGGATCTGGTTGATGAAGATGACCATGCAGTTGGTCTTCTTGATATGGGCGGTGAGCTTGCGCAGCGCCTGGCTCATGAGACGGGCCTGCAGGCCGGGCAGGCTGTCGCCCATCTCGCCTTCGAGTTCGGCCTTGGGCGTCAGCGCGGCCACGGAGTCGACGACGATCAGGTCGATCGAACCCGAGCGCACCAGCGCGTCGACGATCTCGAGCGCCTGCTCGCCGGTGTCGGGCTGGCTGATCAGCAGATCCTGCAGGTTGACGCCGAGCTTTTGCGCGTACTGGATGTCCAGCGCATGTTCGGCGTCGATGAAGGCGCAGGTGCCGGCGATCTTCTGCATCTCGGCGATGACCTGCAGCGTCAGCGTGGTCTTGCCGCTCGACTCGGGGCCGTAGATCTCGACCACCCGGCCGCGCGGCAGGCCGCCGACGCCCAGGGCGATGTCCAGCCCGAGCGAGCCGGTGGAGACGACCTGGATGTCCTCGATCACCTCGCCCTCGCCCAGGCGCATGATCGAACCCTTGCCGAACTGCTTTTCGATCTGCTGCAACGCTGCCTGAAGGGCCTTGGCTTTTTCGGTGTTGAGGGCTTTGACGGGGGCGTCCATGCGGGTCTCCGGGGTGGGGGTGTTCGGGGCGGGATTATGCGCGACAACTGGATATTCGTACAGGTATCGTGTGGCGTCAAGGCCGGCCCCTCGCGGCCTCCCTAGAATTTGCGAAGAACTAGAGGAGACAAGACATGCGCGTGCTGATCGCCGAAGACGACCAGGTCTTGGCTGATGGCTTGTTGCGCTCCCTGCGCGGCTCGGGTTTCGCTGCCGACCACGTGGCCTGCGGTAGCGAGGCCGACGCGGCGCTGTCCTCGCACGAGTTCGACATGGTGATCCTCGACCTCGGTCTGCCCAAGCTGCACGGGCTGGAGGTCTTGCGCCGGCTCCGCGCGCGCGGTTCGGCGGTGCCGGTGTTGATCCTGACCGCCGCCGATAGCGTCGAGCAGCGGGTCAAGGGCCTGGATCTGGGCGCCGACGACTACATGGCCAAGCCCTTTTCGCTGCAGGAGTTGGAAGCGCGGGTGCGGGCACTGACACGGCGCGGCCTGGGCACTGCCAGCACGATCCTCAAGCACGGCCCGCTGAACTTCGACGCCACGGGCCGCGTCTGCTACATCAATGACCAGATGATCGAGTTGTCCGCGCGGGAGATCTCGCTGCTGGAAGTGCTGCTTCAGCGCGCGGGCCGCTTGGTCAGCAAGGACCAGCTCGTCGAGCGCCTGTGCGAGTGGGGCGAGGAGGTCAGCAACAACGCGATCGAGGTCTACGTGCACCGTCTGCGCAAGAAGATCGAGCAGGGCCCGATCCGGATTGCCACGGTTCGCGGGCTCGGTTATTGCCTGGAGAAGATCCCGGGCTGAGAGCGCTGCGCGGCCGGTTGTCCAACCTTGCTCCAACCGTACGGCGCCATGGTCGGTAGGTGGTGTCAGTGCAAACTGCGCGCCTGATGCCCAATCGAGTGCCTCGCGACGCCCCCCCGAACACCAAAGCCGTACTACGCGCCGATACCGTTCCGCGCGAGGCGCGATCGCTGTTCGGCGACATCCTCGACTGGATGCTGGTGCCGCTGCTGCTGCTGTGGCCGCTGTCGGTGCTGATCATTTGGGTCGTTGCACAAGGAATCGCCAACCGCCCCTTCGACCGGGAGCTCGGCGAGCTCACCCGCACGCTGTCGCAGCGTGTCACGGTGGCGGCCATCTTGGCGGCGCGGGACGACCCGGATGTCCGCGTCGTCCTCAACGACGCGGCCGCGGCGATCCTGCGCAGCGACACCAGCGACGCGGTGTTCTTCCAGGTGCTCGGGTCGCGCGGCGAGTGGCTCGCCGGCGACCGCGACCTGCCGGTGCCCGAACAGCCACCGACTGCGGCCGGTGAGCTGAACTTTCGCGACGAAACCGTGCAGGGCCGCGAGGTGCGCGTGGCCTATCTATGGCTGACGGCACTCCCTGGCGGCACCGGCGCCGCCCCGCTGGTGCAGGTGGCGGAGACGCTGGAAAAACGGGCCCAGCTGACGACCGAGATCGCCCGCGGCGTGATGCTCAGCCAGTTCGCGATCCTGCCGCTGGCCGTGCTGCTGGTCTGGTTCGCCCTGCTGCGCGGCTTTCAGCCCTTGAACGAATTGCAGCGCCGCATCCGCCAGCGGGCGAGCGACGACCTGTCGCCGCTCGACGAGCGCCTGGCGCCCGAAGAGGTCGGCCCCCTGGTCGGCGCGATCAACGATCTGCTGGCGCGCCTGGGCCGCTCGATCGCTGCGCAGAAGCACTTCCTCGCCGACGCCGCCCACCAGCTCAAGACGCCATTGGCCGGTCTGCGCACCCAGGCCGAACTGGCGCAGCGCGAGGTCGACGCGGCCGGCGATGCCAAGGCGGCCAAACGTTCGCTGCACCAGATCGCTCGTTCGTCGCAGCGGGCCGCACACATGGTCAACCAGCTGCTGTCGATGGCCCGCGCCGAGGACAGCGAGCAGGCGCGCCGCGCGCACCCGTTCAACCTTGCTGCCCTGGCCACCGAAACCGTGCGCGACTTTGTGCCCCGCGCGATGGAGGCAGGCATCGATCTCGGCTACGAGGGGCCGGAGAGCGGCGACGAGCGTGGCCTGCGCCTGACGGGCCAGCCGGTGCTGGTGCGCGAGGCGATCCGCAACCTGGTCGACAACGCGCTGCAGTACACGCCGCGCGGCGGCACCGTGACCGTGCGCCTGCTCGCCGACCCGTTCGGTCAGGTCGCGGTGCTGCAGGTCGAGGACAACGGCCCTGGCATTCCCGACGCCGAGCGCGAACTGGTCTTTCAGCCCTTCTACCGTGCGCTTGGCACCGAGGTCGACGGCTCCGGCCTCGGCCTGGCCATCGTGCGCGAGATCACCGAACGTCATGGCGGCAGCGTGAGCATCGAAAGCACCCACCCGCGCAGCCAGCCCCCCGGCACCACGGTCACGGTGCGGCTGCCGCTCTGACGCTGCAGGTTCAGCTCTGCATCAGGCGTCGGCTCTTGGCGATCGACATCAGGATGCCGAGCGCGACGCCGAGGGTAACCATCGCCGTGCCGCCATAGCTCACGAAGGGCAGCGGCACGCCGACGACCGGCAGGATGCCGCTGACCATGCCCATGTTGACGAAGGCGTAGGTGAAGAAGGACAGCGTGATCGCGCCGGCCAGCAGGCGCGAGAACAGCGTCGGTGCCTCGGCGGCGATCATCAGGCCACGAAAGATCAGGAAGGTGAAGGCCAGCACCAGACCGAGCGTGCCGGCCAATCCGAACTCCTCGGCGAAAGCGGCGAAGATGAAGTCGGTGGTGCGCTCGGGGATGAACTCCAGGTGCGTCTGCGTGCCCTCCATGAAGCCCTTGCCGGTGATGCCGCCGGAGCCGATGGCGATCATCCCCTGGATGATGTGGAAGCCCTTGCCCAGCGGGTCCTTGCTCGGATCGAGCAGGGTGCAGACGCGGTGCTGCTGGTAGTCCTTGAGCAGCGGCCACTTGACGCCTGGCTGGCAGATCGTCGGCTCCGAGACGATCACCGCCGCGATGCCGACGGCGGCCAGCACCAGCACCGGCACGATCAGTTTCCACGACAGGCCGGCGAAAAACATCACGTAGACGCCCGCCGAGAGAATCAGGATTGCCGTGCCAAGGTCGGGCTGCTTGACCACCAGGCCCACCGGCACCAGCAGTACGAGGATGGCGACGACCCAGGCCGCCAGCGACAACCGGCCCTCGCACTTCTGGAACCACCAGGCCA
>DATDES010000096.1:0-4136 GCA_036522975.1 Burkholderiaceae bacterium
TCATCAGGTTCTTCACCCGCACGTTGGCGAAGGTGCCGCGCATCATCACGTCGTGGTTGCCGCGACGCGCACCGTAGCTGTTGAAGTCGGCCTTGTGCACGCCGTTGGCCTTCAGGTAGGCGCCCGTCGGCGAGGCCTCCTTGATCGAGCCAGCGGGCGAGATGTGGTCGGTGGTGATCGAGTCGCCGAACAGCGCCATAACGCGCGCGCCTTGCACACCCGAGGTCAGCGCCTTGGGCGTCATCGTGAAGCCGTCGAAGAAGGGCGGCTGGGCGATGTAGGTGCTCTTGGGCCAGTCGTAGACCTGGCCCTTGGTGCCCTTGACGTCGTTCCACAGCTTGCCCGGCTTCTTGGTCACGTTGCCGTAGTTGTCACGGAAGGCCTTCGGGTTCATCGCGTGCTTGAGCAGCTTGTAGACCTCATCGCTCGTTGGCCAGATGTCGCCGAGGTAGACGTCGCGCCCGCCCTTGCCCTGGCCGACCGGTTCGGTCATCAGGTCCTTGGTGACGTTGCCGGCGATCGCGTAGGCCACCACCAGCGGCGGGCTGGCCAGGAAATTGGCTTTCAGGTTCGGATGGATGCGGGCCTCGAAGTTGCGGTTGCCAGACAGGACCGCGGCGCAGACCAGGTCGTTCTTGGTGATCACGTCGTTGAACTCGGGAGCCAGGTCGCCGGCATTGCCGATGCAGGTCGTGCAACCGTAGGCCGCGACGTTGAAGCCGAGCTTTTCTAGGTAGGGCAGCAGGCCGGCCTTGCCCAGGTATTCGGTGACGATGCGCGAGCCCGGTGCGAGCGAGGTCTTGATGTGCGGCTGTACCGTCAGGCCGGCCTCGACCGCCTTCTTCGCCAGCAGGCCTGCCGCCAGCAGCACGCCCGGGTTGCTGGTGTTGGTGCAAGAGGTGATGGCTGCGATCAGAACGTCACCGTTGCCGATCGTTATCCCGCCGGCCGCGTGATGGGCCTTGGCACCCGCGGCGTCGAGGGTCGGCCGGTTGTCCGCCATCTCGATCATGTCGCGCGGCGCGTTCACGGGCAGGGCCTTGGCTTCGGCGGCGCGCGCGCTCCCGGTCACACGCGACACAGCGTAGCGCAGACCCAGCTTGGCGGCCGGCTGGTTGAAGCCGTTGGCGGCAATCGGCGCGCTGAACAGTTCGGCGAACTTGCTGGCCAAGTGCGTGATCTCGATGCGGTCCTGCGGCCGCTTAGGGCCGGCGAGGCTGGGCACCACCGTGGACAGGTCGAGCTTGACGATCTGGCTGTAGTCGATCTCGCCGGCCTTCGGCACGCCGAACATCTTCTGCGCCTTGAAATAGGCTTCGAAGGCCTCGATCTCGTCCTTCGTCCGGCCGGTGCCTTTGAAGTACTCGATGGTGCGTTCGTCGACCGGGAAGAAGCCCATCGTCGCGCCGTATTCGGGCGCCATGTTGCCGATCGTCGCGCGGTCGGGCAGCGACAGGGTACGCGTGCCTTCGCCGAAGAACTCGACGAACTTGCCGACGACCTTGGCTGCGCGCAGGATCTCGGTCACGGTCAGGACCAGGTCGGTCGCCGTCACGCCTTCGCGCAGCTTGCCGGTCAGCTCCATGCCGACAACGTCGGGGGTCAGGAAGTAGACCGGCTGGCCGAGCATGCCGGCCTCGGCCTCGATGCCGCCGACGCCCCAGCCGACGACGCCGATGCCGTTGATCATCGTGGTGTGGCTGTCGGTGCCGACCAGGCTGTCGGGGTAGTAGGTGCCGTCCTTGCTCTTGTGCACGCCGCGCGCGAGGTATTCGAGGTTGACCTGGTGCACGATGCCGAAGCCAGGGGGCACGACGCCGAAGGTGTCGAAGGCCTGCATGCCCCACTTCATGAACTCGTAGCGCTCCTGGTTGCGCTGGAACTCGAGCTTCATGTTCAGATCCAGGGCCTTCTTGTTGCCGTAGTGGTCGATCATCACGCTGTGGTCGACGACCAGATCGACCGGCACCAGCGGCTCGATGCGCTTCGGGTCCTTGCCCAGACTCTTTGCCACGTTGCGCATCGCCGCCAGATCGGCCAACAAGGGCACGCCGGTGAAATCCTGCAGCACGACGCGGGCGACGACGAAGGGGATCTCATCGCTGCGCTCGGCCTTGGCCTTCCAGTTGGCGACCTGCTTGACGTGCTCGGTCGTCACCTTCTTGCCGTCGCAGTTGCGCAGCACGCTCTCGAGCACGATGCGCATCGAGATCGGGAGACGGTTGACGTTCGGGAACTGCTTGGCGAGTTCGGGCAGCGAGAAGTAGGAGCCCTTCTTGCCGAGGTTGTTGCGGGTCGAGGCGAAGGCGTGGGTCATGGTGGGAGGCTCTTGTCGGGAGTGGATGGGCAGAGTGTGCGTCAGCCGGCTTTCGGGACGATGACTTTCAGTCCCTTGAAATAGTCGCGGAAGAAGCCAGCGTCTCGGGTAATGAGGGCGCTGCATTGGAGCAGGGCATGGGCACCAATCAGGAAGTCGGGAACGGTGCGTGGCGAGACAGGACGGCGGCCGGCGCCGCGCACGCGCTCGTTGTAGCGGCGCTGCATCTCGCCTGCGCGCGCGGCAGACCGAAGCTCGAGAGGCGAGTAGCTGATGCCGACCTCCTCCAGGGTGTCGAGCAACTGCGAACCCCGGCCGAGACCGGCAACGACCTCGCTCACGACCACGTCGCAGGCGACGACGGGGCCCCGCGTCAGCGCGGTACGCAAGCAGGTTTCGGCCGCGTCGGCCATGGCATCGTCGCCCAGCAGGTCGACGATGATCGATGTGTCCACCGCAATCACGTTGACGGGCGGCTCACAGGTCCACCGGATCGCCCGGTGCGCGGCCGCGCAGCTCGCGCATGATGTCGTCGGTGGTCACGCCGGGTGGCAATTTGAAGCGCCCGCGCACCCGGGACAGCGCGTCCTTCACATCCTTGCGAATCACGAGGCGGCCATCCTCGATCTCGATCTTGAGCTTGGTGCCCTTGGTCAGCCCGAGGGCATCCCGCGCCGCCTTGGGCAAGGTGATCTGGCCGCGTTCCGCAACGGTGGCTTCCATGGCGCGGACTCCCATGCTTCAGAAAGTATGCATGGATTGTACGTACTTCTTGAGGCCTACGCCAGCGGGAGGTAGCGTACCGACAGCACCCCTTCGATCGCCGCCAGCCGGGCCAGCACGGCGTCGGCCACCGGGCTGTCGACGTCGACCAGGGTGTAGGCCATCTCGCCGCGGCTCTTGTTGACCATGTTGTGGATGTTCAAACCAGCGTGCGCCATCGTGGTCGAGATCTGGCCGAGCATGTTGGGCACGTTGGCATTCGCGATCGCCACGCGGAAGTTCGACTCGCGCCCCATGCTGACGGCCGGAAAATTGACGGCATTGGCGATGTTGCCGTGCTCGAGGTAGTCACGCAATTGCTGGGCCACCATCACCGCGCTGTTGTCCTCGGCCTCGCGCGTCGAGGCACCGAGGTGCGGCAGGGCCAGCACGCGCTCGTGGCCGTGCAGCGCAGCGTTCGGGAAGTCGCAGACGTACATGCCCAGGTGTTTGCGGTCCAGGCTGGCAAGCACGGCCTGGTCGTCGACCACGCCGTCGCGAGAGAAGTTCAGCAACACGGTGCCGGCCTTCGTCAGGCCCAGGTTATCGGCATTGACCAAGTGCCTGGTCGCCGCCACGAGGGGGACGTGCAGGCTGACGAAATTGGCGTGCTTGAGGACCTCGGCAACGCTGCTCGCTCGCCTGACTTGCGCCGGCAGGCTCCAGGCCGCGTCAACGGTGATGTCGGGGTCGTAGCCGAGCACGTTCATGCCCAGTTTGATCGCCGCGTCAGCGACCAGGCAGCCGATCTTGCCCAGACCGACGATGCCCAAGGTGTGACCAACCAGTTCGTAGCCGGCGAAGTTCTTCTTTCCGTCTTCGACCTTGTGTTCGAGTGAGGCGTCCTGGGGGTCGAGCGAGGCGACGAATCGCAGCGCGCCGGGCAGGTTGCGCGCGGCCATCAACATGCCGGCCAGCACCAGTTCTTTCACGGCGTTGGCGTTCGCGCCCGGGGCATTGAACACCGGCACGCCGCGCCTGCTCATCGCCGCCACCGGGATGTTGTTGGTACCCGCACCGGCGCGAGCAATGGCGCGCACGCTGGAGGGTACATCCA
>DATDES010000097.1:0-2067 GCA_036522975.1 Burkholderiaceae bacterium
GAATGTAACGCGGCTTCGCATTTGCGACACTTGGTATTCGTACTCGATTGAATCAACCAGGCGCCGGATCAGGTGCAGGCCGAGCCCGCCGGGCCGGCGCTGCTCGATCGGCAGCGAGGTATCGACCTGCGGCGCCTGCGTTACGTCGAAGTCATCGACGCCCTCGGCCGTGAGAACCACCTCGATGCCGCCGGGGACTGCCTGCAGTGCGACCTGCACGGTGACCGGCGTTGTACGGGCGCGACTGCCGTACTTCACGACATTGGTGAACAGTTCTTCGAGCACGAAGTCAACCGTCGTCAGCAGATGGGGGTCGACGCCTTCGTGCGCCAAGCCGGTAGCCGTGAAGGCCACCAGATCGGCCAGGGCCTCCAGGCGGGCTGGAAACGCCTGGGCGACCGTCAACGCGGCCCCTCGCGCTTGATCAGGACCAGGGTGATGTCGTCTTCCTGTGGCACGCCGTCGGCGAAAGCCTTCACGGCTGCCAGCAGTTGCGCCGAAAGATCGTCCAATGGACGGCCGTGGTGGTCGACGGCGAGGCGTTCGACGCGCAGCTCGCCGAACATCTCGCCGTCCTGGGCGTGCTGCTCGTAAATGCCGTCGGACAACAGCAGCAACATGTCGCCCGGCAGCATGTCGAGGGTCGATGCCGCGCGCCGCGCCGGAAGGTGCATGGCGCCGAGCGGAAAGCTCGTTGGCGGGTAGCGGGCAAATTCCCCCGACGCGGCGCGGTAATGGAGGATCGGGCCCTGGCCGGCGCTGATGAATCGCATTCGATGGCTCATCGGATCCAGGAGGCCGATGAAGGCGGTGATGAAGCGGTCGTCGGGCAGGGTGTTGGCGAGCTGGTCGTTGACCTGGCGGTACGCCGTCTCGAGGTCGGCCCCGAGGCTGAAGGCCATTCGCAGCATGGCGTGCATCTGTGTCACGGACAGCGCCGGCGCGATGCCGTGCCCGGTGGCATCGCCGAGCACGATCAGCAGCTGGTCGTCGACCATCGAAAGGTCGAAGGTGTCGCCGCCCGTCAGTTCGGCCGGCTGCGAGTTGCCGAACACTTCGTAGCCCGGCAGCGTCGGCATCGTAGAAGGCAAGGTGCTCTGCTGCACGATGCGCGCCATCTCGAGCTCGGTGCGCATCTTCTCGCCTTCGATCAGCGCCTCGGTCATGCGCACGCGTTGCAGCGCGACGGCACATTGCGCAGCCAATGCGGTCGCGAGCGCTTCGTCTTCGGCATCGAACACACCCTCGCTGCGGTTCAGCACCTGCATCACCCCCACCAGGGATTCCTGATGGTCGATCAGCGGAAGCGTCAGCGCGCAGCGGGTGCGAAAGCCCGAGCGCCGGTCGGTCTCGGCATTGAAGCGCGGGTCGGCATAACAATCGGGCACGTTGATCACCTGCCTGTCGCGCGCGCAGGTGCCCACCAGCCCCGCGCCGACCGGGATACGCACGTCGCTGATGTCGCTCGACACCTTCAGCACCAGTTCCGACGCCGCGGCGTCGAAGAGCCAGACCGAACTGCGTTCGGCGTGCAGAACCTGACGCGCTGCGTTGGTGACCGCCGTCAGCATGGTCGTCAGGTCGAAGGGCTCGGCAAGGGCTCGCGTGACTTCGAGAATCGTCGACAGTTCGGCGGTCGAAAGACTGCTGCGAGCGCCGGTGCTCATATCGGATCGGTCATCGAAGGCCAAACTGTTACCCATGAAACGACCTGATTGCGCCTGTGCCGGGCACGGCCGACGACGGCCAAGTCAGACGCTAGATACGGGGCGCGATTTCTGGCGGCCGATTATGCTGGGCAGCCCGGCGGCTCTTCAGGACTTTGCTTGCCGATTTGTTGGAGACCGCCCGATGAACGCTCCCGAAAGGCCTACCGAACCACGCCTGACCTCGCTGTCGCATGGCGGCGGCTGCGGCTGCAAGATCGCGCCCGGCGTGCTGTCGGAGATCCTCAAAGGCACGAGCGGGATGCCGGTGCCGCCTGAACTGCTGGTCGGCATCGAAACCGCCGACGACGCGGCGGTGTACCGCCTTAACGACGAACAGGCGCTGATCGCGACCACCGAC
>DATDES010000098.1:0-8194 GCA_036522975.1 Burkholderiaceae bacterium
ACCTGGCTCGCCAGCAGCAGCCCCTTGTAGATCACCGTGCGGCAGCTCATGCTCGGCACGTAGTACTCGCGACTGTGGGTGAGCTTGAGGGCCTGGATCGCCGAACTGGCCGTCTTGCGGATCACGTACAACTTGCGTTCGAGTGCATCGGGCACGATCACGTCGGGCCCGCGGCCTATGAAGATCTGCCGGATCACCGGTTCCTTGGCACGCACCGCCGGTGACATCGGCATCTCGCGGTCCACCGGCACATTGCGCCAGCCGATCAAGACCTGGCCCTCGGTTCGGACGGCGCGCGCAAGCTCCTGCTCACAGGCCAGGCGGGAGGCATGTTCCTTGGGAAGGAAGATCATGCCCACGCCGTATTCACCCGGCGGCGGCAACTCGATGCCCTGTGCCGCCATCTCGGCGCGATAAAACTCGTCAGGCAGTTGGATCAGGATCCCGGCGCCGTCGCCCATCAACTTGTCGGCACCGACAGCGCCGCGATGGTCCAGGTTGGCCAGGATGCGCAAGCCCTGCTCGACAATCCCGTGCGCCCGCTGCCCCTTGATGTGGGCCACGAATCCGACGCCGCAGGCGTCGTGCTCGCTGGTCGGACTGTAGAGACCGTGGGCTGCGGCCGCTTCCAGTGCCTCGGCGACGGTGATCGGGTTGGATCGGGGGGCAGCCTGCATCATGGCGCACTCCAGGAACTTGTTCGCGGGGCGCAAGATTACTGCAGCGCAGCAATCGGAACAAGTGGATTAAAATAGGGTCAGACTCAAATTTATGTGCTCTCTGTGGAATCTACAAATTAAACAGGGACAGTCTTTAAGACTGTCCGCGTTCGGTGCGACTCGGTCGGCCCCGGGGCGGACGTTGCTGACTGAGTCCGGATAGGGCCGAAACCTTGTCGGCGAACAATGACGACCCCCAGGTTCTTCCTTGAAGGGCAGCCGCCTGAAGACCTTCAGCCAAAGCAAATGACAGGCCAGCTTTCAACCTGTGAGCGTGCGCCAACTCCCTTTCAAAGGGCGTGTTGCCGAGAGCCCAGTAGGCCGGGTGCTCAGAAACGAGGGGGTCGCGACGGTGTCCGACGTTGTGCGCTGCGCTCGACCAGGGCCAATCGATTTCGGTGGGCGCCAGGCCCGCGCGTACTGGCATCGACTCGATATGGACCATCGCGTCGACGCCCGATGGCCCGCTCTCGATGAGACCGGCGCGAAAACGGCCCGCCCACAGGGTGCCCATGCGTCCATGCCGACGATTGAAGGCAGCGACATAGCGGCGCCCGAGTGACTGCATCGTCCGGCTGAGCGACTGATCGTCTGGCGGGGTAGCCAACAGGTGCACCTCCGACGCCAGCAAGGCGTACGCGTGGATCGCGACGCCGTATTGTCGGACGGCGTCGCGCAGCATCCTCAGGTAGGCCTCGCGATCGCTGTCGTCGACGAACACGCTCTGCTGGTTGTGACCGCGCTGGACCAGGTAATGCAGCTCGCCAGCCAAGGCGAGTCGGGGCGAGCGGGCCATCGGCTCAGTCCGGCGCAAAGGCCGCTTCACCGGTCAGCCGTGCATATTCCCGACCAGCGAAGCGATCGGTCATGCCGGCGATGTAGTCGGCCACCGTGCGAGGGCCTCGTCGCGCAAACGCACTGGCCTGCTCGGCAGGCATTTCTACGGGCGCTTGGACATAGGCGGAGAAAAGGACGCGGACCACGTCCCGTGCGCGATCGCTCGTGCGCATCACCTGCGGATGGCGATACAGCGCTGCAAAGAGGAAGCGCTTCAGCCGCGTGCCCTGTTCGCGCATTGGTTCGCCAAAGCAGACCAGCGGCGGCAGCTCGCGCACGGCGTCGGCAGATTGTGGACGGTAGGCCTCGAGTTGGACCCGGGTGGCGGCGATCACATCCTGCACCTGGGCCGACAACATCCGGCGCAGTGTCTCGGCCAAGAGGCGCCTGGATTGCTCGCCCAGCGACGGATGCATCGCGAGCGCAGCATTGCGATGCTGCACGAACAGCGACACGGCAGCCAGCTGCTCGATATCGAGCAAGCCCGAGCGCACACCGTCGTCGATGTCGTGCGCGTTGTAGGCCACTTCATCGACCAGGTTGACCAATTGTGCCTCGAGGCTGACCTGCTGGCCGGCCTGGAAGCGCCGGGCGACGCCCCCCGGCTCGGCCGCTTCGATTGCTCGCGCCACGCGCGCCGGACAGCGCTTGAGGATGCCCTCACGCGTTTCAAGGCAGAGATTCAGACCGTCGAAGTTCGGGTAGCGCTGTTCGAGCCGGTCGACCACACGCAGACTCTGCAGGTTGTGCTCGAAGCCGCCGTGTTCTCGCATGCAGTCGTCGAGCGCGTCCTGACCAGCATGGCCGAAGGGCGTGTGACCCAGATCGTGCGCCAGCGCGATGGCTTCGACCAGATCCTCGCTGAGCGCCAGCGTGCGTGCAATCGAACGCCCCAGTTGCGCCACTTCGAGCGAGTGCGTCAAGCGCGTGCGAAAGAGGTCACCTTCGTGGTTGACGAAGACCTGGGTCTTGTAGACCAGGCGCCTGAATGCCGTGCTGTGAACGATGCGGTCGCGGTCACGCTGGTACTCGCTACGCAACGGCGACGGCGGCTCGGCGATGCGGCGCCCGCGCGTGTGCGCCGGGTCGCAGGCGTAGCGGGCGAGCATCGCTTGCCGTCAAGCGATGTGCGAGGCCAGGGTTGCGCGAACCTGCGCATCCGATACGGCGCGAAGCGTCGCCCGGCCAACGGCCTCGATCAGCACAAAGCGCAACTCGCCGCCCTCGCTCTTCTTGTCGACGCGCATCAGCTCGAGATAGCGATCCGCTCCTATGTCCGGGGCCCGCACCGGCAGGGATGCGCGTTGGCACAAGCGCCGGATGCGATCGACGAAGGTCGCGGGCACCAGTCCCAACCGCGCCGACAGTTCGCTGGCCAGAACCATGCCGCAGCCGACCGCTTCGCCGTGGAGCCACTGGCCATAGCCCAGGCCGGTCTCGATCGCATGGCCAAAGGTGTGACCGAAGTTGAGGATGGCGCGCAGGCCGGTCTCGCGCTCGTCCTGGCCCACGATCGCCGCCTTGATCTCGCACGAGCGTTTCACCGCATGGGCCAGTGCGTGAGGGTCGCGGGCCAGCAGGGCGTCGAGATGCGCCTCGATCCAGGCGAGAAAGTCAGCGTCGGCGATGGGTCCGTACTTGATGACTTCGGCCAGCCCGGCCGACAACTCCCGGTCGGGCAAGGTGTTCAAGGTGTCCAGGTCGCAGATCACGCGCATCGGCTGGTAGAACGCACCAATCATGTTCTTCCCCAGCGGATGATTGATGGCGGTCTTGCCGCCGACCGAGGAGTCGACTTGCGCCAGCAAGGTGGTCGGCACCTGCACGTACGGGACGCCGCGCATGTAGCTCGCGGCGGCAAAGCCGCACATGTCACCGACGACGCCGCCGCCCAATGCGAACAGCACGGTCTTGCGGTCGCAACCCGCGTCAAGCAAGCGCTCGAAGATCAGGTTGAGCGAACGCCAGTCCTTGTGCGCTTCACCATCGGGCAATTCGAGCGTGAGGACGCGCGGGTAATGCGGCGACAGGGCCGCGCGCAGTGCCGTCTCGTAGTGGCCCGCGACGGTCGGATTGCTGACGATCAGCGCCGTGGCTGCCCGCGGCAATCGTTGCCACGCAGACTTGTCGTGCCACAGGGCGCTGCCGATCAGGATGTCGTAACTGCGCTCGCCCAGGGCAATGGGCACATGGCGCGTGGCGGGTGCAGGAGAACTCGGCATGGCGCCGAGTTTACGGGTGAGGAACTCCCGGATCGCCGGCCGGCGGCACCAACCCGGCGAGTTCGAGCTGCATCAGCACCATGTTGACCAGGGCGTGCACCGACGGTCGGCCGGTTTCGATGACGAAGTGCGCCGTGCGCCGGTACAGTGGGTCACGCTCCTGGAACAAGGTGCGCAGCCGGCGCAGGGGATCGGCACCACCACCTTGCTGCAGCAGCGGCCGGTGCGTATCGTGGCGCAGGCGTCGCGCCAGGTCCTCGGGTGTCGAACGCAGATAGACGACGGTGGTGCGCTCGCGCAATGCCATCCGGTTCACTTCGCGCAGGACGGCCCCCCCGCCCGTGGCCACGACACGCGCCTCACTGTGCGTGACCTCTTCGATCACCGCCTGCTCGACGTCGCGGAAAGTCGCTTCGCCCTGGGTCTCGAAGTAGTCGCGGATCGAGCAACCGATGCGCTGCTCGATCACCTGGTCGGTATCGATGAAAGGCAGGCCGACTTGCCGCGCCACATGGCGCCCGACAGTGGATTTGCCACTGCCGGGCATGCCGACGAGCGATATCAGTCTGCCGGCGGTTGCCTTGCGCTCAGAATTTGCCCACACAGGGCGAAGGTTAGCGCACGACGCTTCGCTCGGTAACCACGCGCGGAGTCAGGAACACCAGGAGTTCGGTCCGCGAGCTGTCTCGGGTGCGGGTCCTGAAGAAGGCCCCGAGGTAGGGCATGTCGCCCAAGTAGGGTACCTTGGTTTCGGAGGTGGAATCGTTCTGTTCGAAGATCCCGCCGATAACCACGGTACCGCCGTTCTCGACCAAGACCTCGGTCCTGACTTCCTTGACGTTGATTTCTCGCCCAAGTGCCGTCAGGGTACCCAAACTGTCCTTGTTGATCTTGACGACGAGAATGACGTTGCCCTCTGGAGTAATCTGCGGCGTCACATCGAGCTTCAGCGTCGCCTCGACGAATTCCACCGCAGTGGCCCCAGAACTCGTCGATTTCTGGAACGGAATCTTGGTGCCCTGGCTGATGAAGGCATTCTTCTGGTCCGCCGTGACAATTCGGGGGCTCGACACCACCTTGCCCTTGCCGTCGGCTTCCAAGGCAGAGATTTCGAGGTTGAGGTAACGCGTGGCAGCACTGTTGAACAGCGAGACCGCGAACGTAGCCGGGTCGTAGCCGCCTTGGCCGACCGCCGGCAAGTTGACCATCTGGGTGTCGATGACCCCGCCCGTTGGAGACCCCCGCCCCGGACCGGCCGAACCACCTGCGGCGATGCTGTAGGGCACCCCGTACTGGCCCCCCCTCAAGTTCTGCACCGCGCCGCCCAGTTTGACCCCCAGCGACCTGCCGAAGGTGTCATTCGCCTCGACGATGCGCGCCTCGATCAGCACTTGGCGAACCGGGATGTCGATCTTGGCAATGATGCCTGCAATTTCTTCCAACTTCGACGGAATGTCTGTCACGAACACCTGGTTGGTGCGGATGTCGAAATTGACGGCGCCGCGGGGCGAGAGCAGGCGCTGATTGCTCTGACCTCCGCCCGCACTGCCGCTGGCCAGCGACTGGTTCGCCGAGATCTGCGCCATCACCTCCGCAGCCTTCGCATAGTTGAGCTGGAAGCTCTGCGTGCGCACCGGCTCGAGTTCCGTCTTCTTCTTGCTCGCCTCGAGTTCGGCCTGCTCCTTGACGGCCAGCTCGTCCCTCGGTGCGATCCAGATCACGTTGCCGCTCTTGCGCAGGCCCAGGCCCTTGGCCTGCAGGATGATGTCCAGGGCCTGATCCCAGGGCACGTCCTTCAGGCGCAAGGTGAGGCTGCCGGAAACCGTGTCGCTGGTAACGACATTGAAGTTGGTGAAGTCGGCGATCACCTGCAGCAGCGAGCGGACTTCGATGTTCTGGAAGTTCAGGCTGAGCTTCTCGCCCCGGTAGCCCGGGCCCTGCGTCAGCTTGTTCGGATCGACGCGCACCGGGCGCACTTCGACCACGAATTGGTTGTCGCTCTGGTAGGCGCTGTGCTCCCAGTTGCCGCGCGGCTCGATGACCATGCGCACGCGATCGCCGGTCTGGCTCGTCGTAACGGTCTGCACCGGCGTGCCGAAGTCGGTGACGTCCAGGCGACGGCGCAGGCTGTCGGGCACTGCCGAGCGCAGGAACTCGACAACCAGGCCGGTACCTTGCTGGCGAATGTCGACACCCACCTGGCTGCTCGGCAGGCTCACGACCACGCGGCCGGCGCCGTCGCCGCCGCGGCGGAAATCGATGTCGCGCAACGCTTGCTGCTCGCGATTCTGAGGCGGCGCGAAGTTGCCGCTCGGCGCAGCCCCCACCGGTGCGGCAGCCACGGTTGCGGTGCCCGGTGACCCCGTGTCTACGATGATCAACAAGGCCTTGCCGTCAAGCTGGGCGCGATAGGTCGCGGCCTGCTTGAGGTTCAACACCAGACGCGTGCGCTCACCGGCCTGGGCCACGTTGACCGAGCGCAAGTTGCCCTGATTCAATTCGACCGACGGGCGCCCGAGGGCACTGCCAACACCGGGCAAATCGATCGCAATGCGCGGCGGGGACTGGATCGAGAAGCCCGCGGGCACCGCAGCGAGGGCCTCGCTGAGCTCAATGCGGACGATCTCGCTGCCCGCCTGCTGACTGCTGGTGATCGACTGGATCACACCCTGCGCCAGGGCTGCAGCCGGCGCACCGATTGCCAGCGCCGCCGCAACACCCCATGCCCGCCACTTCATCATGATGCGCTTCTCCTTCGGATTCTTCATCGCGCCCCCCGCTCCAGCAATTGCAGTGCGCTGTTGCGCTCGATCCACTCACCCGCTGCGTCCTGCACCACCTCGCGCAACACCAGATCGGTATCGCTGATGCGCAGCACGCGGCCATAGTTCTGACCCATGTAGTCACCCACCTTGACCTGGTAAAGCAAGCCATCGACGCGCAACAGCGCAAACGGTCGACCCTGCTTGCTGACACTGCCAACCATCGTCATGTTGTCGAGCGGGTAGGCTTCGAGCGGCTCCTTGCGCCGCTGCAACTCGCCGGCCAGCAGCGAACTCGGCGCGCGCTCGTCACGCTTCAGGGCAACGGCCAGCTTTTGCGTGCTGAACGGTTCGACCGCATCGGCCGCAGCGTAGGGCTGCGGGTCGAATTTCTTCGGCGGCTCGAGCGGCGGCACATTCGGCTTGACTTCGCGCCGCTGCTGCTCCATCCACTGCTGCAACTCGTCAAGCTCGGCGCCGCAGCCGGCCAAGGTCGCCGCGCCCAGCACAGCCAGCACGAGGCAGGTCACGCGACGCTGCCATGGAACGCCCGTCAGCTGACTCATTTCTTAGCCCCCGCCGCGGGCTTCTTCTGCGCCGCCACTTCGCTTGTATCCAGGTAACGATAGGTCCGTGCGACGGCATCCATCGACAGGCTGCCACCGCCGTCGCGCTGCACTCCGGTGATCGCCAGGTCGTGCAGCGTGACGATGCGCGAGAGATTCGCCACGTCGGCCGCGAAGGCGCCGATGTCGTGATAGCGGCCGCTGACCCGGATCGTGATCGGCAACTCGGCGTAGTAATCGCGCACTGCGACAGCGCCGGGTCGGAACAGCTCGAACTGCAGGCCACGACCGATGCCCGCCTGGTTGATGTCGGTCAGCAGGGCGTCCATTTCGGCCTTGCCGGGCAACTGCTTCTCGAGCTGGGTCACGTACTCCTCGACCTGCTGCTTCTGCTTGCGCAACTCGGGCAGGTTCACGGCCTGTGCCAACTTGCTTCGGTAGTCCTGCTTGAGGGCGGGCTCCTTGTTGCGTTCGGCGTCGAGCTCATCGGTCGTGTCGGACAGGAGCAGGAACCAGCCGAGAACGACCACCATCACGCCCAACAGCAGCCAGGTGGCCACCTTGGGCAGCAAGGGCCACTGGCCGGGCTGGTTGCGATTGAGGCCGCGGAACTGCGACGCGATCTGCTCGAACGTGACCGCCAGGTCGACGCGGGAGGATTTGGATTGAGTAGCCATGTTGCGACCTCAGGGGGCCTTGGCGGCGGTGGCCGCGCTGGCCGCGGCGGCCGGGACCGCGGGCTGCGGCGGCTTGATCGAAACGCGCATCGAGAAGTTGTACGAGCGTTGGCGCGCTGCGCCCGCGGCCGCAATCTCGACCAGTTCGGGCTTCTCGAGCCAGGGCGAGTTGTAGAGGGTATTGCGCAGGAACTCCGAGACGCGTTCGTTGCTTTGCGCGACGCCAGTCACGGCCACCACTCGGCCCGTCTGCCGGATCGCGCTGAGATAGACACCCTCGGGCGTCTGCTTCACCAGCTCATTGAGCAGGTGGACCGGGATGTTGCGGTTGGTCTGCAGGTCCTCGACCGCCTTTTGGCGCGCCTTCAGTGCATCGATCTCCGCGCGCAAGTTGGCAATGTCCTTGATCTG
>DATDES010000099.1:0-7147 GCA_036522975.1 Burkholderiaceae bacterium
CAGATTTCCGTGGATAACCTGTGAGTTGAGCGTCAGCCGCGACGCAAGTCGTTGATGCGCATGGAGCGCTCGGCGACGGGGTCTGTAGTGGAGACCTTGGTCCTTGCGGTCGATGGTTGGGATGCCGAGAATTTCGGTTCATGTTCCTGCGCTGCAACCGACGCAAGAAGGACGGCAAGACCCACGATTACTGGAGCGTGGTTGAGAGCCGCCGTTGCAGCGACGGCCGAGTGGTGCAGCGCCAAGTGCTGTATCTGGGCGAGATCAACGCCAACCAGCGCGAGGCCTGGCGCAAGACCATCGAACTGCAGGACGCCGGTACGCGGCGCCAGGTGGCGCTGTTCCCCGCCGGCTCGATGCCGGTGGACGACATCGATGCCATTGGCGTACGCCTGAGCGAGCTGAGCCTGCGTCGGCCTCGGCAGTGGGGTGCCTGCTGGTTGGCCCTGCAGCTGTGGCAGCAGCTCGAACTCGACAGCTTCTGGCGCCCGAGATTCGCGCGCGTGCAAGGCAACACACCGTGGCTGAAGGTGCTCAAGACGCTGGTGGCCTACCGCCTCATCGACCCGGGCTCGGAATGGCGGCTGCACCGGCAGTGGTTCGACGCCAGCGCGATGGCCGACCTGCTGGACTCGGACTTCGCGTTGGCCGAGAAGAACACGCTGTACCGCTGCCTGGACCGGCTCGTGGAGCACAAGGACGATCTGTTCAAGTTCCTCGTGCGGCGCTGGGGTGAGCTGTTCGGTGCGAAGTTCGACGTGCTGCTGTACGACCTGACCAGCACCTACTTCGAGACCGATGAAGACCGAGGGCCGCAGGACCTGCGCCAGTTCGGCTACAGCCGCGACAAGCGGGGGGACTGCCGCCAGGTCGTGATCGCATTGATCGTCACGCCCGAGGGCTTCCCGCTGAGCTACGAAGTCATGGGTGGTGGCACGGCCGACAGCACGACCTTGAGCGGCTTGCTCGACCGCATCGAACACCGCTACGGCCGCGCCAACCGCATCTGGGTGATGGACCGCGGCATCCCCACCGAAGACAGCCTGGCCAAGATGCGCAGCATCGGCGCGAGTTACCTCGTGGGCACGCCCAAGGGGCGGCTGACGAAGCTGGAACAGGCCTTCCTGAACAGGCCCTGGGCGAAGGTGCGCGACGGCGTGCAGGTCAAGCGGCTGGCCACCGATGAGGACGTGTACGTGCTGGCACAGAGCGATGCCCGCATCGACAAGGAACGCGGCATGCGGCGCAAGCGGCTGCGCCGCTACATCGAGCGCTTGAAGGCGCTGCAGGGCCAGAGCCTGACGCGCGACCAGTTGCTGATGAAGCTCGGCGCGGCCAAGCACGACGCCGGCCGGGCAGCCAACTTGGTGAAGGTCACGTGGCCGAAGGAGGCATCCGGCACGGCCAGCCTGGAGTTCAGCCTGGATCGCGATCGGCTGCGCCAGGTGCGGCGCAGAGAGGGTCGCTACCTGCTGCGCACCAACCTCACGGCGCACGAGCCCGATGCCTTGTGGACGTTCTACATCCAGCTCACCGAAGTCGAGCAGGCCTTCAAGGAGATCAAGCACGACCTGGCGATCCGGCCGATCTTCCACACGACCCAGGAGCGCATCGAGGCCCACATCTTCGTGGCCTTCCTGGCGTACTGCCTGCAGGTCACGCTCAAGGCCAAGCTGCGGGCGCTGGCCGGCGGCACCACACCGCGCGAGGTGATCGCCAAGTTCAAGACCATGCAGATGGTGGACGTGCATCTGCCCACCACAGATGGTCGCGAGTTGACCTTGTCGAGATACACACAGCCCGAGGCCGAACACCGCATGCTGCTGGACCAACTGCGGCTGAGCTTGCCGTGCCAGCCGCCACCGAAGATCACCGTCGCGCAAGCCACAGAAGCCACCGCAGACCTCGCCCTGTAGTGGAGACCTAGGGGTCTCGCGCAAGTCAAATCAACAACTTAGCAGCGGTGTCAGGCAAAAATTGAGAAAGACGGGTTAGGGCGTAGGCTTTCTGCCGCCCGGGGCGGGCGAGATCGGGCGCCGCGCGGCCCCACTGTGCACAGACAGCTGCCCCTGAACCCGCCGGAGACCCGTCACGAAATACATCGTCAACTGGACCCTGCCGCAAGGCACGTTCAACGCCGCCACCGCGCGCTTTCTCGAGAGGGGCGGCGTGGCACCCAATGGCGTGCAGATGCTCGGGCGCTGGCATGGCATGAGTGGCCAGGGGTTTGCCTCGCCGAGTCGGACGACCCGAAGGCCCTGTTCCTGTGGCAGGCCCAGTGGGCCGACGTGCTGGCGCTGACGGTCACGCCGTGCCTGGAAGACGCCGACGCCGGCGCGGTGCTGGCGACGCTGTCCCGGCGCTGAAGCGCCGTTCACGGCTGCAGCGTCGGGCCGCGCGCCAGGTCACCGAGGTCTATCCCGCGCTCGCGCGCAAATGCTTCCAGCGCCGGCAGCAAGGGGCCAAGCTGCTCCTGCAGCGAGTGCCGGACGGCGTCGACAAAGACCTGCGTCGAGCGTTCGATCTCGATGTTGAGCGCGGCACCGACGGGCTTGTCGGCGAAGGTCGTCATGCGCAGCGTCTCCGGAATCAGCCAGACCTCGAACGAGCCCGAACCGTCGGCCGCACGCTCCGCCTCGGCCACCGTCAGGCTGGCGCCGTTGACGGCTATATAACCCTTGGCGAAGACATAACGCATCCACGGCGCCGGGACTTCGATGCGCAGCACATGGTTGTTCTCGGGCCGGCGAATCGCCGCCACGCGGGCCTGGAAGTCGACGTGCCCCGACAGCGGGTGGCCACCGATCTCGGCACCGTCTTTCGCAGCGCGCTCGACGTTGATGCGACTGCCGGGCGCCAGCGTGGCGAGCGTCGTCAAGGCGAGGCTTTGCTGCATCACATCGAAGTCAGCCGCGCCTTCGCCGCGCAGCGCGGTGACCGTGAGGCACACGCCGTCCACCGCCACGCTGGCACCGATGGCCAGTCCCGCACCGAAGCCGGCCGGAAAGTCGAGCGTGAAGCTGCGCAGGCCGGGCCGGTCGGTAAGCGCCGCGACCTTGGCAATGCCTTGCACGATGCCGGTGAACATCGGGGCAGCTTAGCAGCGCGCCGGGCCGGACCGAAGCCGCCAGCGCCGAGGCGCCACCGCAGTCCGCCCGCTACAGCGTCCCGGGCGGGAACAGCCGCGGCAGGAACAGCGCGACGCTCGGGAACATGATGAGCGCGGCCAGCACCAGGAACATCGGTATCAGCATGATCATCGTGTCCCTCAGCACCGTGACCATTCGGACCTTGGCCACCGCACACGAGATCATCAGGCACAAGCCGTAGGGCGGTGTCACGAGACCGAAAGCCAACGAGACGATGCCGACGATCGCGAAGTGCACCGGGTCCATACCGGCCGATGCCGCGAGCGGCTGCAGGATCGTGCCGACGATGATGATCGCCGGGATCGCGTCGAGAAAACAGCCGACGACGAGGAACACCGCGGAGATGAAGAAGCCGGTCGCCGTGATGCCCATGCCCCAGGCCCCCACCCCTTCGAGCAGCGCCTTCGGGATCTGGTAGTAGGCGAGCAGCCAGCCGAAGGCGCTCGCCGTGCCGACACAGAACAGCGCCACCGCGGACAGCTTGCCGGTTTCGAGCAACGCGCTGTACAGGCCCTTCAGGTTCATCTCGCGGTAGACCCAGAACGACAGCGTGCCGGCGTACAACACCGCGATGCAGGCCGATTCAGTGGCAGTGAACCAGCCGAAGATCTTGCCGCCGATGATGATGAAGGGCGTGAACAACGCCGGCAGCGACACCATCGCCGACACCAGCAGTTCCTTCAGCGTGGCCCGGGTGTAGGTCGGGTAACCGCGCCGCACCGCGTAGGCGTGCACCGTGGCCATCTGCGCCAGTCCGATGAGCAGGCCGGGGATGATGCCGGCCAGCATCAACGCGCCGATCGAGACCGTGAGCACGCCGCCCCAGACGATCATCAGGATCGACGGCGGGATGATCACCGCCAGCACCGCCGACACCGCGGTGATGGCGACCGAGAAGCTGACGTCGTAACCTTCCTTGACCTGCGCTTCGATGAAGATCTTGCCCTGGCTCGCGGCGTCCGCCGTGGACGAGCCCGAGACGCCGGCGAAGAAGATCGACAGTACGACGTTGACCTGCGCCAGGCCGCCCGGAAAGTGGCCGACGAGCGCACGCGAGAAGCGCACCAGCCGGTCGGTGATGCCGCCGACGCCCATCAGGTTGGCGGTGAGCAGGAAAAACGGTACCGCGAGCAGGATGAAGGAGTTGTACGCGTTGAAGGTCTCCTGGATCAGGTTCTGAGGGTCGAGCCGGTCCTCGATGATGAAGATCGGCAGGCAGGCCATGCCGAGCGCAAACGCGATCGGCACACGCAGGAACATCAAAGTGAAGAAGATCCCGAACAGGATCGTCGCCGCGGTGGAGGGATCGAGCGTCGCGCCGGTCATGCCGCCGCCTTGTCGGCGCCGGTCAGCACCCGCACGGCGTTGATCAGGTGTTCACCCTGGAAGACGAGCCAGGTCAGCCCCGCGACCGGCCACGCCATGTGGATCATCCACAGCGGCAGATCGGCCAGCTCGGAGGTGCGGTTCCAGGCGAATCGTGTGAACTCCCAGCCCGACCAGACGAAGACCAGGGCGAAGGCCAGGATGAAGATGCTCGAGATGATCTTCAGCACCGCGTTGCCGCGCGGCCCGAGCTGGGGCCAGACGTCGACGTCGAAGTGGGTGCTCTCGCGGATGCCGACCATCGCGCCGATCATGATCATCCAGACGAAGAGGAAGCGTGCCATCTCTTCGGTCCAGATGTAGCTCGGGATCAATGCGGTGTAACGCGAGAAGATCTGCAGGCTGACCGGGATGATCAGCACCGCGACCGAGCACACCAGCAGCCACGACAGCAGGCGGCTGTACGCGGCGGTGAATCGCTTGAAGAAGTCCATACGTGAAAACGGCGACGTGCGGCACGTCGCCGTCTGCTCCCGAGTCTTGTTGGTGGCGGCTTCTTAAAGTGCGTTGATCTTCGCGAAGATGGCGTCGGCTCCGATCTCCTTGGCATAGGCGTCCATCACCGGGTCGACCAGCTTCTTCATCGCAGCGTGGTCGGTGAACGGAATGCGCTTCAGCTTGCCTGCCTTCTCGAGCGTGTCGAGCTTGGCGGTGTCTTCGCTCGACTCGATCTGGCGGCCGTAGGCACCGGCCTCCTTGCCGGCCTTGATGACCGCGTCCTGCAGGTCCTTGGGCAGTTTGGCGAAGGTCTTGCCCGAGAAGCAGATCGGCCGGATCGTGATCGCGTGCTGGGTCATCGCCAGTTGCGGCGCGACCTCGTAGAACTTCATCGCCTCGACACCGGCGGCCTCGTTCTCCCCGGCCGAGATGACGTTGTTCTGGATCGCGTTGTAGACCTCGTTGTAGGCGATCACGGTCGGGCTCATGCCGGCTGCACTGAAGGTGCGGCTCCAGATCGGCGCGCCCTGCACACGCACCTTCAGGCCCTTGATCTCGGCCAGGTTGCGCACCGGTTTGTTGACGAAGATGTTGCGGGTGCCGCCGCCGGCGTAGCCGATCAGCATCACCTCGGCGTTCTTGGCCACTTCGTCGGCGATCGGCTTGAGGATGTCGGCGTCGAGCACCTTGTTCCAGTGCGCGAGGTCACGGAAGAGGAAAGGCGCGTCGATGAAAGGCGCCGCCTTCGAGAAGGTCGACATGTGCGCCGGCGAGACGATGCCGTAGTCCACCGCCTTGCCTTGGGCCATGTACTCGAAGTACTGCTTCTCGAGCCCGAGTTCGCTGTTGCGGTGGAGCACGAAGTTGATCGGCTTGCCGTAGTACTTCTTGACCAGCTCCTCGAACTTGAGCAGCGCCCGGTTGAAGGCGTGGTCGTCGTTGAACTGGACCGCGCCGTGCAGCGTGATCGCCTGCGCGCGGGCCAGGCCGGCGAAAGGGGCGGTGATGGCGGCTGCGGCCGCCGACTTGACGAGGGTTCTGCGTTGCATGGATGTCTCCGAGTTATGGCGCGCAGGCTATGCCGATCACTTGCGCTGCGCATCGGGGGGAGCCCTGAGATGACTGGCGGCGCGGCCGAGCCACTAATATGCCCGGCCTTCAGCTTTGCACGGCCTGCCCACCGTCCCATGAGCACCACGCCTCGCATTCCCGGCCGCCGCTTCCTCCACTCGCCGGGCCCGACGAACGTGCCCGACGAAGTCATGCAGGCGATGACACGCCAGCCCACCGATCTGGCCGACCCGCGTGTGGGCGCCGTGATTGCGGCTTGTGAAGCCGGGCTCAAGCGCCTGCTGCGCACCGAGCGTGCCGAGGTCTTCCTCTATTCGGCCAACGGCCATGGCGCCTGGGAAGCCGTGATCGCCAACCTAGTCGCACCCGGGCAGGCGGTGCTGGTGCCGGGCACGGGACACTTCTCCGACGGATGGTCGGACCAGGTCGTCGCGCTCGGCGGCCGCGTCGTGCGAACCCCCTGGGTCGAGGGCCACCCGATCGACGCTGCCGCCGTCCAAGCCGCGCTGCGTGCCGACATGGCGCGTGAGATCGTCGCCGTCTTTGCCGTGCACACCGACACCGCGAGTGGCGTGACGAGCGACCTGGCGGCGATCCGCGCCGCGATCGACGCCGCCGACCACCCGGCGCTGTTCGTCGTCGACGTGGTGGCCTCGCTCGGCGCGGCGCCTTTCGAGATGGACCGTCTGCGTGCCAACGTAGTGATGGGCGCGTCGCAGAAGGGCTTGATGCTGCCGCCGGGCCTGGGCTTCGCCGCGGCCGACGCGCAGGCGATGGCTGTCGTGCGCAGCAACCCGATGCCGCGTTTCTACTGGGACTGGGCGCGCCGGTGCGCAGAGCATGCCTACCTCAAGTTCTGCGGCACCGCACCGCTGACACTGCTGAACGGCCTGGAGGTGTCGCTGCGGCTCATCGACGCCGAGGGCCTGGACCGTGTGCATGCACGCCATCGCCGCCTCGCGGGCGCGGTGCACGCGGCGGTCGCACGCTGGTCGGAAGGGGGCGGGCTCGACTTCTTCTCGCCGGTGCCCGCGGCCCGGTCGGTCTCGGTCACGGCCGTGAAGACCGCACCAGGTGTCGACCCCGAAGCCGTGCGCACGATC
>DATDES010000100.1:0-6289 GCA_036522975.1 Burkholderiaceae bacterium
CCGTCTTGCGGTGTAAGAAGGTCACCACCGGCGAGCGCCTGCCGTCCTGGGTCGGGAAGGCCGTGTTGACCGAGTCGAAGACGTTGGCCAGCGTTTCCTTGTACAGCTCGTCCACGGCCCCAACCCATGCGCGATGGCCGTTCTCGCCGTAGCTGAACGCCTGGATCGCACACAAGGTCTCGCGGCAGTCAACTGCGATGATGTCGAAGTCGCGGGCACCGCGATGCCGCGCAAGCTCCTGACGGATCAGGCGCTCGGACTCCGTCGCCCAAGCATCGTCGCGCGGCTCGCGCTCGAGCAATTCATGGTCGGCGGCGGCAAGCACAGTGTCATTGATCAGCGCCTGGTGATCGCTTGACAGCGCAAACGGCGAGTGCACCGGGCTTGCCGCAGACGGTGCGGGCTTCACCACTGCGGCCGCAACTGTCGATGCCGCCGATGCCGCGCCGGACGGCCGCGCAACCGGCGTTGGCAACTGCGGTGGTGGCTGCGGCTGTGGCTGTGGGTTCACCGCCGACTCGGCGGCGCTGGCGGGCGTCGGCGCGAGGGGCGCGGGTTGCGCCACCCGAGGTTCGCCGTCCTCTCGCAAGGCGAGCAGGGCCACGGCAGCAGCGAGGCCGCACAAGAGGGCAATCAGGGGTGCGCGCATGGCGGCAGGAACTCGATCTCTATAGGCAGCGCTCAGTATGGGCCACTGAGCTGCTATGGCTTCTTCAGGCCAATCATGCCTGGAGGACGGCGCGGCCGGGCTTCAGCGGTGGAAGTCCTTTTGCGGGGGCAGACGCTCGCGCCAGCGCCGCCCAGGCGCACACCAGAACCGCGTGGTTGGTCAGCGTCGTTGGTGTACCGGATGCAGCGAGGGCAAGTCTGGCTCCGCCGCGTCGTACTCGTTCAGGTCGACCGACAGTTCGAAGACGTCAAGGCCGCGCTCCAGTTCAATCGACGAGTCATGCCAGATGCTGGGCTCGCCGGGTAACGCACCTTCCGCCGTCAAGGGCCCGGGCTCCTCCGCGGACAGGGGTGGGACGAGCTCTTGCACTTGCAGCTTCAAGACGCTTGTCTCCCGAAAGGATGGGGCCGCTCGTGCACAGCCCTCGACTGGTTGAATGTAACTGCAATGTTACATGACGCCGGGATCCTGTGAACCCGGGTTCGCCCGCACTCCCGTGTCGAGCCAAGCCGTCCATTCCGCGTGCAAGCGTTGCTCGCCCGATCACTGCCGGACCAAATGCCCGAGCTTGCGCTGATCAGGCAGCCGCCAGATCACGCGACGGCCGACGCAACAGGACGCTCTGAATCCAGTTCGCCGACTGCGTGATCGGTCCGAAGTTTCGGGTCGGCTGGTGACGCAGGCCGATCGCCACGCGGCCGGTCCACCAGATCACGCGGCCGGTACCTGGCAACACGACGGGGCCGACATGGCCGGGCGGAATCTGCACCGGCGGCGCGGCATCGTTGGCGCAGATCAGTGAGGCGCCGTCGATGGCGCCATGGTTCATCAGTTCAGATCGCAACATGGCTGGCTCCCGAAGAAGTGACAGCCAATGATTACGGTGTTCGGCCGCGACCGCATGTCCGCAATTAGGGGTGCGCAACTGGGTGTGATTTCCACGCATCACCGTTACGGCTGACCTGGAAAACATGAAAAACGCCCGCAGCAGCGGGCGTTTCGGTCGATCGAGAACGTCTCGATCAGCGAACGACGGCGATCTGCTCGCGATTGCCACCCTTGTAGGTGAACAGGGTCAGCGCACCGTTCTTGATGTCGCCCTTGTTGTCGAAGGCGATCGTCCCGGTCACACCCTTGTAACCGTCGGTCTTGGCCAGCACCGGCAGGTACTTGGCCGGATCAGCCGAGCCGGCCTTGACCATGGCTGCGACCATCACGTTGACGGCGTCGTAGACGTACGGTGCATAGATCTGCACGTCGGCATTGAACTTGGCCTTGAAGTCGCCCTTGAACTTGTCCAGGCTGACCTTCGACGCGCCCTCGACCCCGCCGGCCTCGGCGCAGACCACCTGGCCGTCACCCATCGTGCCGGCGGCCAACTTGGGCAACTCGCTCGAGCAGATGCCGTCGCCGCCCATGAACTTGGCGTTGATGCCGAGTTGCTTCATCTGGCGCAGCATCGGGCCGGCCACGGCATCCATGCCGCCGAAGAAGACCACGTCGGGCTTCTTGGCCTTGATGGAGGTCAGGATGGCGGTGAAATCGGTTGCCTTGTCGTTGGTGAACTCGCGGGCCACGGACTTGCCGCCCGCTCCCTTGACACCCTTCTCGAACTCGTCGGCAACGCCCTGCCCGTAGGCGGTGCGGTCATCGATGACAGCGATGCTCTTGCCCTTCAATTCCTTGACCGCGTACTTGCCGAGCGTGCCACCCAAGTGGACGTCGTCAGCGACGACGCGGAAAGTCGTCTTGTAGCCGTTGCGGGTGAACTTGGGGTTGGTCGCGGAGGGGCTGATCTGCGGAATGCCGGCATCGCTATAGATCTTAGACGCCGGGATCGAGGTGCCCGAATTCAGGTGGCCAACGACACCGTTGACCTTGCTGTCGACCAGCTTCTGTGCGGCCGCGGTGCCCTGCTTCGGGTCGCCGGCATCGTCTTCGGCGAGCAACTCGAACTTGGCCTTCTTGCCGCCGATCGTCACGCCCTTGGCGTTGAGTTCCTCGATCGCCATGCGAGCGCCGTTCTCGTTGTCCTTGCCCAGGTGGGCGATCGCGCCGCTGGTCGGACCGACGTGGCCGATCTTGACGACCAGCTCCTGGGCACTGGCCGCGCCAGCGACAAAGGTGACGGCTGCAGCAACGATCGGGAGCAACTTGATCTTCATGAATGGAATCTCCGTTGGGGATGTTGAGGATAAGAGCGGTTTCTCAGAGGCCGAGAAGATACTCCAAAAGGGCAGGAACACCGCATCGGGTATCTGCGGAGCAGCTACGCATGAGGCGTGCCAGCAAACCGCCCATGACAGCTGCCCTACCCAACGTCCGGGGTCGAGCGCCCGATGACTGCCCTCAGGGTTTGCGCCGCTTCGCCAGGATGTCGTCGACCGCCTGCGCCACCAATTCTTGCATCACCCTGGACAGGTCGTCGCGCAGGCTTTCGACGAATTCGTCGGCCAAGCGTGCCAAGCGTGGCGCCATCACCGCCTGCAGCCGTGACTCGAGCAGCGCATCGATGCGCGGCCGCAGGGTTTCGAGCACCTGCGTGGTCAGGGCGGCCGCCTTGTCGGCCGGCATCGGCGGCAGCAGCTCGAGCGGCACCGATTCGGGCGGCAGCGGCGCCAATCCGGTGGCTGGCACCAGTGCGGACGCCTCGATCTCGATCACCTCGGTCAAGGTCGGCAGGGCGCCTTGCAATGCCGTCATGTGCCAACTGTCCGTGAGTGATGCACCAGTTCGAAATCCCATTGTGCCTTGCACGCGCTGTATTGGCGCCAGCGCCGGCGCCCGGCATCGACGTCGTCGGCTTCGCCGGACACGATCTCGACCACCCGCGCAAACTGCTCCCAGCCCTCAGCCATCTCCGGCCCCAGATTGAGCAGCAACTCGCGCGCTGTCGGCACACTCGCGGTGTCGTCGACCAGCCAGGTCTGGGTGCGTACCAGCGCGGCCGGCGAAACCGACCGCCTCACACGGACGTGCGCAACGAAGGACACGGCATCGAAGGTCCATAGCGCCACGTCAAGCCGATCCAACAAACCTGGATCACCGCAGACGACAACCGTCGCTCCGCTGGCCTGGGCCTTGCGCAGGAAGCTACAGGTCGCCCCCAATTTATCAGCAACGCCCGAGTGGAAATCCACCTTCATGGCTCACGACCGGCACGGTCAGGCGGCGGCCCGCGCAAGGACAAAGTGGGTCAGCAAGGCCACCGGACGACCTGTCGCACCCTTCGCAGCGCCGCCCTTCCAGGCAGTGCCGGCAATGTCCAGGTGGGCCCAGGGATACCTGGCAGTGAAGCGCTGGAGGAACTTGGCCGCTGTGATCGCACCACCGGCACGTCCGCCAATGTTAGCGACGTCGGCAAAGTTGCTCTTCAGGCCCTCGTCGTACTCCTCGTCCAGCGGCATGCGCCAGGTCGGGTCGAGCGCGCTGCGGCTGGCCGCGAGCAATTCGCCAGCCAGGTTGTCGTCGCTGGAAAACAGGCCCGTGTTGTGATGTCCGAGGGCAACAACGCAGGCGCCGGTCAGGGTTGCGATGTCGACCACGGCCGCCGGCTTGAAGCGCTCTGCATAGGTCAGTGCGTCGCACAGGATCAGGCGGCCTTCGGCGTCCGTGTTCAGGATCTCGATGGTCTGGCCCGACAGGCTGGCGACGACGTCGCCCGGCTTCACTGCGCGCCCACTCGGCATGTTTTCGCAGGTCGGGATGAGTGCGACCACATTGACCTTCGGCCGCAGCTCGCCAATCGCGCGCATCGTGCCCAGTACGCTGGCCGCACCGCCCATGTCGAACTTCATCTCATCCATCTCGGCGCCGGGCTTGAGCGAAATGCCGCCGCTGTCGAATGTGATCCCCTTGCCGACCAGAACGACCGGTGCCTTCGTCTTGGCGGCACCCTGGTACTGCATGACGATGAAGCGCGGCGGTTCGTCCGAGCCCTGGGCCACGGCCAGGAACGAGCCCATACCGATCGTTTCGATCTGCTTGCGATCGAACACCTCGACCTTGAAGCCAAACTCCTTGCCGAGTCGCTTGGCGTCCGCCGCCAGGTGACGCGGCGTGGCGTGATTGCCGGGGCGATTCGCGCACTCGCGTGCCAGGCCAACGCCCGCCGCCAGGGCCTGGCCCTGGCGCAGTCCCTTGGCGAGGGCCGCAACCTGCGCCTTGCCGGCAACCAACGCGACCGTGGCCAGCTTCGGTGCGGCGGGCGCGCTGGGTTTGGTCTGCCGGTAGACGTACACCGCATCGCTGGCAGCCAACACCAGCGCCTCGGCATGGGCCGCGGTCAGGGCCTCACCACCGACACTCGCCACCGCCAGGTCGGTCATCCCCAGGGCCTTGAGCTGGCCCAAGCCGATGGCCACCGCGGCCTTGAACGCCTTGGCCGAACCGTCCTTTGCGGCGACGAAGACCAGGCGCGCGGCCTTCGTCGCAGCCGGCCGATGCAGGTACAGGCAGCGCCCGGCCTTGAACTCGAAGTCGCCCTGCTTGGCCGCATCGCTCAACAGAGCGGCCAATGACTTGTCCAGCCCCGGCGGCAAAGAAGGACCCACGATGGCGACCAGCAATGCGTCGGTAGCCAGATTTGCAAGGCCGCCAGCGGGGGCAAGTTGAGTCTTGAAGTCCATAATGAGCGGAGGTTTTTTGATCCGCCGATGTTATTCGATACCACGCTACGCCGAGACCTTGCCCGCACCTTCGGCGGCACCGTGGTCGTCATCCTGACCATCGTGTTGACGATGATGTTGATCCGCACTTTGGGCCAGGCGGCGGGTGGCGTTGTCGCACCGCAGGACGTGGTCCTGTTGCTGGGCTACACGGCACTCGGGCATCTGCCGACCATGCTGGCCTTGTCGCTGTTCATCGCCGTCGTGATCGCATTGGGCCGGATGTACCGCGATAGCGAGATGGCAATCTGGTTCGCCAGCGGTGTGCCGATCACGCGTTTCGCCCGCCCGGTGCTGCGGATGGGCTGGCCGGTGTTGCTGGTCGTCGCCCTGCTCGTACTTTTCGTCTGGCCATGGGGCAACCGCCAGAGCGCCGACCTGCGCGACCGTTACCAGCAACGTTCCGACCTGTCGCGCGTCGCGCCCGGGGTGTTCCAGACATCGCGCGATGGCAAACGCGTGTTTTTCATCGAGCGCGACAGCCCCGATGCCGTCAACGCGCGCAATGTGTTCATCCTCGCCAACAACGGCAACCGCGAATCGGTCACCTCGGCGCGCGGCGGCCACGTCGAAACGATTGACGACGAGCGCTGGCTGGTGCTGGAGCGCGGGCAGCGCAATGAAGCCAACAGCGCCAACGGTGACAAGCTGCTCTCCCGCTTCGACCGTTTCCAGGCGCTGGTCGGCGAACGCGCCCTGGAGCGAGCCTCGGAGCCGCCGCCACGGGCAATTCCGACGGTCGACCTGATGCGTTCAGCGAACCTGCGCCATCAGGGCGAGTTGGTCTGGCGCCTCGGCCTGTTGTGCGGCGCCGCCAATCTCTTGCTGCTGGGCATCGGGCTGGCAGCCAACAACCCCCGACGTGCCAGCAACTGGAATCTGCTGCTCGCCCTCCTCGGCTTTGTCGCCTATTACAACTTCATCAACCTGAGCCAGGCCTGGGTCAGCAGCG
>DATDES010000101.1:0-11755 GCA_036522975.1 Burkholderiaceae bacterium
CCGCTGATGGGGGCCATCGCCGTGCGCAACGCCGATGCCGTTATCGTCACCAGCGACAACCCACGCGGTGAGGCGCCGGGGGCGATCCTGGCCGACATCCTCGCCGGCATCACGCCGCAAGCCGCCGCCGCAGTCATCGAAGACCGTCGCGAGGCGATCGCGCAGGCGGTCGGCAGGGCCGCCGGCCGGGACGTGATTGTCATCGCCGGCAAGGGCCATGAGGACTACCAGGAGATCGCCGGAATCAAGCACCCATTCTCCGACATCGACGAGGCCCGGGCAGCGCTTGCGAAGAGGGTACCGCCATGCTGACCCTGGCCCAGGCCCACGCTCTGCTGCCCGCCTCGACCCTGATTGGCGACGGCGAGACACCGATCCTGCGCGTGCACAGCGATACGCGCACGCTGCGCGTCGGCGACCTGTTCGTCGCCTTGAAGGGCGAGCGCTTCGATGGCCACGACATGCTCGCCGTTGCGAAGTCGCAGGGTGCGGTCGCCGCGCTGGCCCAGCGCGGACACTCCGACGCCGGCCTGGCGGGTCTGCAAGTCGGCAACACTCAACAGGCCCTCGAGCAACTGGCTGCCGCCTGGCGCGCGCGCTTTCACCTGCCACTGATCGCCGTCACCGGCAGCAACGGCAAGACGACGGTGACGCAGATGATCGCGTCGATCCTGCGCGCCTGGCTCGGCGAGGGCGCCTTTGCCACCGAGGGCAACTACAACAACCACATCGGCGTGCCGCTGACGCTGCTGCGCCTGCGCCAGGACGATGCCGATTGGCATCGCGCCGGCGTGGTCGAGCTCGGCATGAACCATCCGGGCGAGATCGCGCTGCTGGCGCAGATCGCTCAACCGACCATCGCGCTGGTCAACAACGCCCAGCGCGAGCATCAGGAATTCATGGCCAGCGTCGAGGCCGTGGCGCTCGAGAACGGCGCGGTCATCGAGGCACTCGGGTCCGACGGTACCGCGGTCTATCCCGCCGACGATGCGCACGCGCCCTTGTGGCACCAGTTGGCCGGCGCGCGGCCGCAGCTGACGTTCGCCTTGCAGGGGGCGGCGGACGTGACGACCGAAGCGTTGTGGGTGAGCGATCAAGCCGGCGAGCACTGGGCGCTGGTGTTGCACACCCCCGCCGGTGCAGCATCGCTGGCGCTGCGGCTGGCTGGCCGGCACAACGTGAAGAACGCCTTGGCCGCGACGGCCTGCGCTCTGGCCGCCGGCGCCACGCTCGACGCGGTGAAGCGCGGCCTTGAAGCCTTCGAACCCGTCAAGGGCCGCTCGCAGCTGAAGGTTGCCACCGTGCACGGCGTGCGGGTTGCGCTTGTCGACGACAGCTACAACGCCAATCCCGATTCGGTGCGGGCCGCGATCGACGTCTTGGCGGCCCTGCACGCGCCGCGTCTGCTGCTGCTCGGCGACATGGGCGAGGTCGGCGACCGCGGACCGGCCTTCCACGCCGAGGTCGGTGCCTACGCGCGCGAGCGCGGCATCGAGCACCTCTGGTGCGCGGGGCTGATGAGTGCCGATGCCGTGCGGGCCTTCGGCCCCGGAGCGCGCCACTTCGCCGACGTGCCGGCCCTGATTGCGGCGCGTGCCGAGTTGCCGGCCGCCGCCTCGGTGCTGGTCAAGGGCTCGCGCTTCATGCAGATGGAGCGCGTGGTGCAGACTTTGCAGGAGGGCCCCTGATGCTGCTGAGTCTGAGCCAGTGGTTGCTGGCGCTCTATCCCGAGCAGCTCGGCTTCCTGCGCGTGTTCCAGTACCTGACCTTCCGCGCCGTGCTGGCGGCGATGACGGCGCTGCTGATCGGACTGGCCTTCGGGCCCTGGGTCATCAACCGCCTGGCCGAGATGAAGATCGGCCAGCCGATCCGCGAGTACGGCGTGCAGGCGCACATCGCCAAGAGCGGCACGCCGACGATGGGCGGCGTGCTGGTGCTGATCGGCATCGGCGTCGCGACCCTGCTGTGGTTCGACTGGAGCAACCGCTTCGTCTGGATCGTGATGCTGGTGACATTCGGCTTCGGTGCGATCGGCTGGGTCGACGACTGGCGCAAGGTCGTACAGAAGAACCCCGAAGGCATGCGTTCGAGGGAGAAGTACTTCTGGCAATCGCTGATCGGCCTGGTGGCCGCGTTCTACCTTTGCTTCGCGGTCTCGGAAAGCTCCAACCTGCGCGTCTTCCAGCTCTTCATGCGCTGGGTGCAGAGCGGTTTCTCGACCTCGCTGCCGCCCAATGCCGATCTGCTGGTCCCGTTCTTCAAGACCATCAGCTACCCGCTCGGCGTCTGGGGCTTCATCATCCTGACGTACTTGGTCATCGTCGGCGCCAGCAATGCCGTCAACCTGACCGACGGACTGGACGGCCTGGCGATCATGCCGGTCGTGATGGTCGGCTCGGCGCTCGGTGTCTTTGCCTATGTCGTCGGCAGCTCGGTCTACAGCAAGTACCTGCTATTCCCCTACATCCCAGGCGTCGGTGAGCTCTTGATCTTCTGCGCCGCGATGGCCGGCGCGGGCTTGGCCTTCCTGTGGTTCAACGCGCACCCGGCGCAGGTCTTCATGGGCGATGTCGGCGCGCTTGCGCTCGGCGGCGCCCTGGGCACGATCGCGGTCATCACGCGCCAGGAGATCGTGCTCGCCATCATGGGCGGCATCTTCGTCGTCGAAGCCCTCTCGGTGATGCTCCAGGTGGCCTGGTTCAAGTGGACCAAGCGCAAGACCGGCACCGGCCTGCGCCTGTTCAAGATGGCGCCGCTGCACCACCACTTCGAGAAGAGCGGTTGGAACGAGACACAGGTCGTGATCCGCTTCTGGATCATCACGATGTTGCTGTGTCTGATCGGCCTGGCGAGCCTGAAATTGCGATGAAGCACTTGCGCGGTCTGTCCGTTCTCGTCCTTGGCCTCGGTGAATCCGGGTTGGGGATGGCGACCTGGTGTGCCAGCCAGGGCGCGAGCGTGCGGGTGTGGGATTCGCGCGAAGCGCCGCCGCAGGCGGCGGCGCTGGCACTCGCAGCGCCACAGGCCCGGCTGTTCGGCGGCGTCCTGGCAGCCGCAGCGCTGGAAGATGCCAAGCTGGTTCTGAAGAGCCCCGGCCTGGCTCCTCAGGACGAGCGCATCGCCGCGCTGCTCGCCGCGGCGCGGGGACGGGGCGTTGCCGTGCAGGGTGAACTCGAGCTGTTCACGCATGCGCTGGACGACCTGAGGGCCGAACACGACTACACGCCACGGCTGATCGCCATCACCGGCACCAATGGCAAGACCACCACCACGGCCCTGACAGCACTGCTGGTGGAGCGCTGCGGCAAGCGCGTCGCGGTGGCGGGCAACATCGGGCCGACGATGCTCGACACGTTGGCGGCAGCGCTCGAAGCGGTCACCGACGAGGGTGGACCTGCGCCGCTGCCGGAGGTGTGGGTCCTCGAGTTGTCGAGCTTCCAGCTCGATGGCGTGCGCGGCTTCGAGCCGAGCGCCGCGACGGCCCTGAATGTCACGCAGGACCATCTCGACTGGCACGGCTCGCTCGAGGCCTACGCGGCCGCCAAGACCCGCGTGTTCGGGACGCAGGGCGTGATGGTCCTCAACCGCGACGATCCGCTCGTCGAGGCGATGCTGCCGCCGCCGGCGCTCCCGACCAAGGGCCGGGCGAAAGCCGTGCCGCGGTCGGTGCTGCGGTTCGGCCTCGGCGCGCCGCAGGCGGCCGGTGACTTCGGGCTGGTGGTGGAGAACGGCATGGCCTGGCTGGTGCGTGCGATGGCTGAGGAAGACGGCCTGCGCAAGCGCGGCACAGTCGCGGCGCCGGACGAGCTCTACTTGCAGCGCCTGATGCCCGCCGATGCGCTGCGCATCCGCGGCCGTCACAACGCCGCCAATGCCCTGGCCGCGTTGGCGCTGGCCACAGCGATCGGTTGCCCGCTCGCGCCGATGCTGCATGGCCTTCGCGAGTACCGCGGCGAGCCGCACCGGGTGGCGTTCGTGGCCACGGTTGGCGGCGTCGAGGCCTTCGACGACAGCAAGGGCACCAATGTTGGTGCGACGGTCGCGGCGCTGCAGGGCCTGGGCGCCGACAAGTCACCGGCCAAGCTGGTCGTGATCCTCGGTGGCGACGGCAAGGGCCAGGACTTCACGCCGCTGGCGGCGCCGGTGGCCCAGCATGCGCGCGCGGTCGCCCTGATCGGGCGCGACGCGGCAATCATTGAAGCCGCACTGGCCGACACCGGCGTGTCGATGCAGCGGCACGCCACGCTCGAATCTGCCACGGCCTGGTGTTTCGAGCAGGCCCGAGAAGGCGACGCGGTGCTGCTCAGCCCGGCCTGCGCCAGCCTGGACATGTTCCGCAACTACGGCCACCGCGCCGAGGTCTTCGTCGCGGCCGTTCAAGCCTGCGCGGCGCTACGAGGGGAGCTTGCATGACGAGCGCCAGGCGCGACGCATGGCCCACGCCGACCGCCTGGTGGGCGGCGCTGCGCGAGCGCTTCGGCGCCGAGCGCGCCGAGCGGGTCCCGATCCGCGACTGGGTCGGCGCGACGCCGGCGCAGCCGAGTCGCGCGCACGGATTCGACCAGGCCCTGGTCTGGGTCGTGCTCGCGCTGCTCCTGCTCGGCCTGGTGATGGTCTATTCGGCGTCGGTGGCGCTGCCTGACAATCCGAAGTTCGCGCGCTACACGCCGACCCATTTCCTCTCGCGCCATGCCTTGTCGCTGGGCATCGCTTTCGTCGCCGCGCTGGCCGTGGTCCAGGTCCCGATCGCGCTGTGGGAGAAGTACGCGCCCTGGGTCTTCGTCGCTTCGCTGGCTCTGTTGGTGCTGGTGCTGATACCGGTCATCGGCAAGGGCGTCAATGGTGCGCGGCGTTGGATCCCGCTGGGGGTGATGAACTTCCAGCCGAGCGAGTTGGCCAAGCTCGGCATTGCGCTGTACGCCGCCAGCTACATGGTGCGCAAGATGGACACCCGCGAGGACTTCTTCCACGCGGTCACGCCGATGGCCATCGCCCTGGGCTTCATTGGCGTGTTGTTGCTGGCCGAGCCGGACATGGGCGCCTTCATGGTGATTGCCGCGATCGCGCTGGGAATCCTGTTCCTGGGCGGCGTCAACGGCCGCATGTTCGCCCTCGCGACGGCCGTGCTGCTGGCCGCCTTCGTGCTGATGATCGCGCTGAGCCCCTGGCGCGCGGAGCGCATCTTCGCCTACCTCGACCCCTGGAATCCGCTCTACGCCCAGGGCCGCGCCTACCAGCTGACGCACTCGCTGATCGCCTTCGGCCGCGGCGAGATCTTCGGCCAGGGCCTCGGCTCCTCGGTCGAGAAGCTGCACTACCTGCCCGAGGCGCACACCGACTTCCTGCTCGCGGTGGTCGGCGAGGAACTCGGCTTCGTCGGCGTCTTCGTGGTCGTCGGCGCCTTCTTCTGGCTGACACGGCGGATCTTCCACATCGGCCGCCAGGCGGTCGCGCTGGACCGCGTCTTCGCCGGCCTGCTGGCGCAGGGCATCGGCATCTGGGTCGGCGGGCAGGCGTTCATCAACATGGGCGTGAACCTGGGCGTCTTGCCGACCAAGGGGCTGACTCTGCCCCTGATGAGTTATGGCGGCTCGGCAATCCTGATGAACCTGGTGTCGCTGGCGATCGTCGTGCGCATCGACATCGAGAACCGCTCGCTGATGCGCGGGGGCCGACCATGAGCCACCTCGTGATCATGGCTGCGGGCACCGGGGGCCACATCATTCCCGGCCTCGCCGTGGCTCAGGAAATGCAGTCCCGCGGCTGGACCATCAGTTGGCTCGGCACGCGCGAAGGCATGGAGAACCGCCTCGTGCCGGCCGCGGGCATTGCGCTCGACAGCATCGGCTTCAACGGCTTGCGCGGCAAAGGCCTCGTGCACACGTTGACCGGTGGCCTGCGCCTGCTGAAGGCCTTCTGGGAATGCCTCGGTCTGCTCAAGCGACGCGGTGCCGACGTCGTGCTCGGCATGGGCGGCTATGTCTGCTTTCCGGGCGGCCTGATGGCCTCGTTGCTCGGAAAGCCGCTGTTGCTGGTGAATGCCGACGCCTCCTTGCTGCTGTCCAACAAGGCCCTGCTGCCGGTAGCGGATCGCATCGCCTTCGGCTTCGACGGCGCCGCGGCCACAACCCACAAGCGCGCGGTCGTCACCGGCAACCCCGTGCGCGCCGAGATCGAGGCCCTGCCGGATCCTGCCGAACGCTATGCCGGGCGCAGCGGGCCGCTCAAGCTGCTCGTCGTCGGGGGCAGCCTGGGCGCCAAGGTGCTCAACGAGACGGTGCCCAAGGCGCTGTCCCTGATCGATCCGAGCCAGCGTCCGCAGGTCGTGCACCAGACCGGCGCCCTGCAACGCGACGGGGTACGCGAGGCCTATGCGGCCGCGGCGGTGCAGGACGGCATCGAGGTGCTGGCCTTCATCGACGACATGGCGGCGCGCCTGGCGGCCTGCGACCTGATGATCTGCCGCGCCGGCGCGGTGACGGTGAGCGAACTCTGCGCCGGCGGCGTGCCGGCGCTGCTGGTGCCACTGGTCGTCAGCACCACGGCGCACCAGCGCGACAACGCCCTGTTCATGGCCCAGCACGGTGCGGCGACGCATTTGCCGCAAGCCGAGTTGACGCCCGAACGCCTGGCCGACGTGCTGCGAGGCCTCGACCGCCCGGCGCTGCAGGCGATGGCCGAGAAGGCGCATGCGCTGGCGCGCCCGCGCGCGGCCGCACGCGTTGCCGACGAAATCGAACTCCTCGTGAGGCCGCGATGAAGCACGCGATCAAGCACATTCATTTTGTCGGCGTCGGCGGCTCCGGCATGAGCGGGATCGCCGAGATCCTGCACAACCTCGGCTACACCGTCTCGGGTTCGGACCAGAACGACAGTCCAACCCTGCACCGCCTGGGGCGGCTCGGTGTCCGGGTGTTCGTCGGCCACGACGCCAAGCAGATCCGGGGAGCCGGTGCGGTGGTCACGTCGACGGCGGTCGGTGGCGGCAACCCGGAAGTCATCGCCGCGCGCGCCGCGCGGATTCCGGTGGTCCCTCGTGCGGCCATGTTGGCCGAACTGATGCGCCTGAAACGGGGCATCGCGATCGCCGGCACCCACGGCAAGACGACGACCACCTCGCTGGTGGCCAGCGTGCTGGCCGAAGCCGGCGTCGACCCGACCTTCGTGATCGGCGGGCGCCTCAACAGCGCCGGCGCCAATTCGCGCCTGGGTGCGGGCGACTACATCGTCGTCGAGGCTGACGAGAGCGATGCCTCCTTCCTGAACCTGACGCCGGTGCTGTCGGTCGTGACCAACATCGACGCCGACCACATGGACACCTACGGCCACGACTACGCGCGCCTGAAGGCAGCCTTCGTCGACTTCCTGCACCGCATGCCCTTCTACGGCGCGGCCATCGTCTGTGGCGACGACCCCGGCGTGCGCTCGATCCTGCCGATGGTCTCGCGTCCGGTGGTGGCCTACGGCTTCGGCGCCGACAACCAGGTCCGCGCGACCCACGTGCAGGCGCTGCCCGGCGGCCAGATGCGTTTCACTGCCGAGCGCCGCAACGGCACGGTGCTGCCGCCCCTGGAGGTGACGTTGAACCTGCCCGGCGAGCACAACGTGCTGAATGCCCTGGCCGCGATCGCGGTCGCGACCGAGCTGGAGTTGCCTGACCCGGCGATCACCGATGCGCTGGCCGGCTTTGCCGGCGTCGATCGCCGCTTCCAGCGCTGCGGCGAGGTGACCGCCCTCGACGGCTCGGGCACGTTCACGGTGATCGATGACTACGGCCACCACCCGGTCGAGATGGCGGCGGTGATCTCTGCAGCACGCGGCGCCTTCCCAGGCCAGCGCCTGGTGCTGGCCTTCCAGCCACACCGCTATACGCGCACACGCGACTGCTTCGAGGACTTCGTCAAGGTGTTGGGCAGCGCTGATGCGGTGTTGCTGACGGAGGTCTATGCCGCAGGCGAAGCGCCGATCGTCGCCGCCGACGGCCGCACCCTGGCGCGTGCACTGCGCTTGGCCGGCCGCGTCGATCCGCTGTTCGTCGACGAGATCGAAGGCCTGCCGGTGGCCGCGTTGAAGCAGGCGCATGGTGGAGATGTGCTAATCGTCATGGGTGCCGGATCGATCGGCAACGTCGCCGCGCGCATCGTCGAACTGGGGGGAGGGGTCGCGCCATGAACTTCGGCAAGGTGGCAGTTTTGATGGGCGGCAGCAGTGCCGAGCGCGAGGTTTCGCTGATGAGCGGCAACGGTGTGCTCGCTGCGCTGCAAAGCCGGGGGGTCGATGCGCAGGCCTTCGACCCGTCCGAGCGCGACTTGGTCGAACTCAAGCGAGAGGGGTTCGCGCGCTGCTTCATCGCGCTGCACGGGCGCCATGGCGAGGACGGCACGGTGCAGGGAGCGCTCGAACTGCTGGGCCTCCCCTATACCGGCTCGGGCGTGATGGCCAGTGCGCTCTCGATCGACAAGGTCATGACCAAGCGCCTGTGGCTCGCCGATGGCTTGCCGACGCCGCGCTATGTCGTGCTCGGTGCCGGTGAGCACGGCGCCGCGCACACCCGCGGCGTGCCTGACACGCTCGGCCTGCCGTTGATCGTCAAGCCGCCGCACGAGGGCTCTTCGATCGGCGTCAGCAAGGTCGCCGGCTATTCGCAGATGCAGGCCGCTGTCGAGCTCGCCGCGCGCTATGACGCCGAGGTGCTGTGCGAGGAGTTCATCGACGGCGAGGAGGTCACCTGCCCGGTCATCGGCGAAGGCACGAGCGCGTTCGCGCTGCCGGTGGTACGCATCGTCGCTCCCGAGGGCGCCTACGACTACCAGAACAAGTACTTCACCGACGAAGTCCAGTACCTGGTGCCGAGTGGCCTGCCGGCCGCCGAGGAAGCCGAAATCCAGCGCATCGTGCTGGCGGCCTACAGGTCGCTGGGTTGCCGCGGCTGGGGTCGCGCCGATTTGATGATCCGTGCCGCCGATCGCCGCGCCTACTTGCTGGAAATGAACACCTCGCCGGGCATGACCGGGCACTCGCTGGTGCCCAAGTCGGCGGCGGCGGCGGGCATCGGCTACGAAGCCCTGTGCGTGCAGTTGCTCGCCTCCGCGCGCCTCGACGGCGCGCGGGCCAAAGAATCGCGCCCCGACAGCGCGAAGGCCACGCCCTGAGATGGCTACCCGCCCCAACCACACCGTCAAACCGCGCATCGCAACGGCGCTGCCGGTCGACGTGCGTCTGATGAACGCCGTGGCCGGTCTGGTGTTCATGTTGGCGGCGGCGGCCCTGCTGGCCGCGCTGGGGGCCTGGCTGCTGCGTGCCCCGCTGTTCACGTTGCGCACGATCACGCTCGACGGCGAACTGGCGCGCAGCAACCTGGCGACGGTACGCGCCAACGCCCTGCCGCAAGTGGTTGGCAACTTCTTCAGTCTCGACCTCGATCGCGCCCGCGCGGCGTTCGAGTCGGTACCCTGGGTGCGCCAGGCTGTCGTGCGCCGGGTGTGGCCGAACCGTCTGGCGATCACGCTCGAAGAGCATCGCGCTGCTGCCTTGTGGCAGGGCCTGGGCGACAAGGACAGCGGCAGCGATCGGCTGGTCAACGACCACGGCGAAGTCTTCGAGGCCAACCTCGGCGATGTCGAGGACGAAAACTTGATGACCCTGGCCGGGCCCGAAGGCAGTTCGATGGCCATGCTGGCGCTGCAGCGGCGCCTGGCCGACACCTTGGCCCCGATTGCGGCCCGCATCGGCACCTTGAAGCTCTCGAGCCGCGGCTCCTGGCGTGCCGAACTCGACAGCGGTGCGAGTCTCGAACTCGGTCGCGGTGGCGAGGACGAGGTCATCGCGCGCACGGCGCGATTCGTGCGCACTTTCGCGCTGGCGACGCAGCGCTTCGCCGATGCGGGTGGCAGCCCGCGGGCCCTGATCGCTGCCGACCTGCGCCACCCCGATGGCTACGCACTGCGCCTGCGCGGCGTGTCGACGACCCCCATCGCCGCGGCCAGCAAGACGGCCGCCCCTCGCTGACGAGAACGCCACAAGGACACCAAGATGGCCGCAAAAGAATACAAGGATCTGGTGGTGGGCCTGGACATCGGCACCGCCAAGGTCATGGCCGTCGTGGCCGAGGTGATGCCTGACGGCGCCTTGCGCGTGGCCGGCCTGGGCAGCGCGCCTTCGCACGGACTGAAGCGGGGCGTGGTGGTGAACATCGACGCCACCGTGCAGTCGATCCAGCTGGCGCTGAAGGAAGCCGAGCTGATGGCCGACTGCAAGATCACGCGTGTCTACACCGGCATCACCGGCAGCCACATCCGCGGCCAGAACTCGACCGGGATGGTCATCGTTCGCGACAAGGAAGTGACGCAGGTCGACGTCGCGCGGGTCGTCGAGACCGCTAAGGCGATCAACATCCCGAACGACCAGCGCCTGCTGCTGGTCGAGCCGCAGGAGTTCGTGATCGACGGCCACGAGGTGAAGGAGCCGATCGGCATGAGCGGCGGCCGGCTCGAGGTCAAGGTCCACATCGTCACCGGGGCGCAGAGCGCGGCCGAGAACATCGTCAAGTGCGTGCGCCGCTGCGGCCTCGAGGTCGACCAGCTGGTACTGAACCCCAGCGCATCGAGTCATGCCGTGCTGACCGCCGACGAGCGCGAACTCGGTGTCGCGATGGTCGACATTGGTGCCGGCACGACCGACGTGCAGATCTTCACCGGTGGCTCGGTGCGCCACACCGCGGTGATCCCGATTGCCGGCGACCTGATCACCAGCGACATCGCGATGGCGCTGCGCACGCCGACCAAGGACGCCGAGGAGATCAAGGTCGAGTTCGGCGTCGCAAAGCAGCTGCTGGCGGATCCGAGCGAGAACCTCGAGGTGCCGGGCCTGGGCGACCGCACGCCGCGCATGCTCAGCCGCCAGGCCCTGTCGGGGGTGATCGAGCCGCGCATCGAGGAGATCTTCTCGCTCGTGCATCAGGTGATCCGCGACTCGGGCTACGAGGAGCTCCTGTCCAGCGGCATCGTGATCTGCGGTGGCTCGGCGGTGATGCCGGGCATGGTCGAGTTGGGCGAGGACATCTTCCTGAAGCCGGTGCGGCGCGGCAATCCGCTCTACGCCGGCGCGCTGTCGGACATGCTGGCCAACCCGCGTTCGGCAACCGTGATGGGACTGCTCGAGGAGGCGCGGCTGGCGCGCATTCGCGGGCACAAGGTGGCGGCCAAGGCAGGTTCGGTGCAAACCGTGATCGGCCGCGCCAAGGACTGGTTTCTGGGCAATTTTTGATCGAGGGCCCGTTTGAGGCTCGTTTTACATCTGACGTTTTTGTACGGCAACTGCACTCTCACGAAGGAGCACACACCATGGCGATTGAAATGATCGAAGAATTTGACCAAGGTACCCGCATCAAGGTCATCGGCGTTGGCGGTGGCGGCGGCAATGCCGTCGAACACATGATCGCCAACAACGTGCAAGGGGTGGAATTCCTTTGCGCCAACACCGATGCCCAGGCCCTGAACCGCAGCAATGCGGACCAGATCCTGCAGCTCGGCAGCACCGGCCTGGGGGCGGGCGCAAAGCCAGAGGCGGGCAAGGCCGCGGCCGACGAGGCCACCGACCGCATCCGCCAGGCGATCGATGGCGCGCACATGCTCTTCATCACCGCCGGCATGGGCGGCGGTACCGGCACGGGCGCTGCTCCCGTGGTAGCCAGGGCGGCTCGCGAGAAGGGGATACTGACAGTCGGTGTGGTGACCAAGCCGTTCCATTTCGAAGG
>DATDES010000102.1:0-2418 GCA_036522975.1 Burkholderiaceae bacterium
ACCGAGTTGTGTGTAGCTGCCGATCGCGCTGCCGAACCAGGCAAAGACTGCGGCCGTGTAGGCGAGCGACATCGCCCAGGCGCCGACCAACGCGCCTACGAGCGTGCGGTTCGCGTCAAGCGTGCGCAGCCAGGGCACCAGGAGCACGAAGCCGAGCAGCCAGCCGGCACCTCCTCGGGCGTAAATGAAGGACAGCAGCGCGCTGGCGAGGATGCCCGCCCCCACGAGACCACTGCGCTGGGACAGGGAGTCGGCGGCGTTCAGCGCCCGGGTCTCCCCGGTTCGGTCGGCGCGGGGATCACGATGCGCCTGATCGGCAGGCGGGGCGGGGCGAGTTCGGGCGGAACGACGCGGTCCGTCGGCATCGCGATCGGCTGACCCGCCGCATCGAAGAACCGGTAGTCGGGCGAAAACATCAGGATCGGCTCGATGCGCTGGCCGTCGTCTGTCGCCTGGTAATGGCGGACGTAGCCTTCGGGAAGCGCGAAGTCCTCGGGCACGGCCAGGCCGACCAGGGGCGGGCGGGTGCCCGGCGGGGAGAAGGCGCCGAGGCCACCGTATTCGCCGGCCTGGTGCAGGCGCTCGATCACCTCGGCCATCGTCGGTTTCTCGCCTTGGTTGACGAAGTCGGCGATGTCAGGCGTCTGGTCGCCGTTCGGATCGCGCGTGCGCGGAATGCGCTGCGGCTCGGCCGGCGTGGGGCGGCTCGCCGCAGCCGCAACCTGCTCGGGCGCGGTCGACGTCGGGCTTGCCTCGGCGCGCAAGGGCGTGGGAGACGTGGCCAGGTTTGTTGCGACCTGCAGGCTCGCTTGCGTTGCTTCGGCGACGGGTGCCGCTGGCGGCGTGGAGGCCATCAAGCCATATCCGATGCCGCCGGCAACCAGCGCCAGCGCAATGGCGATGTAGCCCGGAGACGGGCGCCACGCCGGGCTTGGGCCGACCGGGTCGGTCGGCTTCGGGCCAGTACGACGCGGCCCGTCCATGGACGTGCCTGCCGGGCCTCAGGGCCCCGTGGGGTTGTGAGTCGCCACCGCCCAGCCCATGCGCTCGTGGCCGTACTGGTTCCAGATGGGACTCTTGCCATTCGTGAACGACGTGTAGCGCGCGGCGCCCGAGCCGGTGGTGCCACCGAACAGCCCCGAAATGACGGTGCCGCCGGTATAGGTCGGGTGGGTGTTGTCCGACTGGATGTAGTCGTAGGTGGTGCTCGACGTGGCGAAGTGCGCATTGGCGTCACGGATCGTCGGGCGCAGCGTCGTCGTGATGCGCGTCACGTAGCCCGTCTCGCTGTCGCCGGCGACATAGCGCAGCGCATCGGAGTCGATCCGCCCGTCGCCGTTCAAGTCGACGTCGGCGCCCATGTACTGGGCAAAGTTGTCCGCACACCGGAAGCCCTTTTGACGCGCGTACTCGCACATCCAGTAGTTCATCGTCGCGACTTTCCGCAGGAACGTGGTCTGCAGGTTGACCGTCTTGCCGGTGGTGGCGTCCGTGCAGGTGCTCTGGACGTTGTCGGCGGCATAGCCAGGGTAGTACAGATTGGAGACGATCTTCACCTTCGTGCCGGCATAGGCGTTGGTGTTGATAAAGTCCATCGCGGCCGCGACGTAGGTCTTGCAGCTGCCAACTGCCGCGTTCAACCCGGCGTAGTCGCATGTGCCGGTCTGGTCCTTGAAGCTCGAGCGCGCCCGCAGTCCATCGTTGCCGCACATCTCGAAGGTGACCACGCGGGTCGAACTCGCCTGCATGTACGAGCGTTCGGCGACGATCTTGTTGTTGTAGATATCCGACGCCACGGCGCCCGCCTTCGCGCGCCGGATGCTCTCGATGTCCGCGTTCCAGAGCGCGGCGAGGTATTCCGCGTCGACCGTGGGCGCCGCGTACTTGGCCGCGCTGTACACGGAGCCGTTGTAGCCGGAGTAGATCGAATCGCCGTAAGCCACGAGGCGGTACCGGGTCGAGGTGCCGGGTCGGTCGATGGTCCACGAAACGTTCTGGGTCAGCGTGTTGGCTGCCACCTCCGAGCCGAGGGCCAGCAGGGCCAGGGCGGGCAACAACGCGCGCAATCCGACACGGGATGGGCTGCTCATGTCTGCCTCCTGTGGAGTTCAGGGGCAGTGTGAACCAAACCGCGAGCGAGCCCAAGGGGCCGCCCTCCCTAGAAACCCTCGCCGCGCCCGACGTTAGGATCTGATCACCCCGACAACCCACTCTGCCCGATGGCTTCACTGCAACTTCAGGGCATCGTCCCGCCGGTCGCCACGCCCTACACGGCCGACGGGTCCATCGACAGCGCCAGCCTGCGGCGCCTGGTACGCCACCTGCTCGACGGCGGCGTTCACGGCCTGTTCGCGCTGGGCAGCACCAGCGAGTGCGTGTTCCTGACCCCGGCGCAGCGTGCCAGTGTGATCGAGACCA
>DATDES010000103.1:0-6350 GCA_036522975.1 Burkholderiaceae bacterium
CCGGCCAGCGCTGCGGAAAGCCGGCCCGGCCGGCAGACGCCTAGCTATCCGGGGCGGGCTTGGCTTCCTCGGCGGCGTATTCCTTGAGCCGGTTGTAGAGCGTCTTCAAGCTGATGCCGAGGACGGCTGCGGTGCGCTCTTTGTGATGGTGGTAGTGGCGCAGCGTGGCCAGAATCAGCGCACGCTCGGCCTGGGCCATCGAGGTGCCGATCGGCAAGGTGACCTCGTCCTCGGCCTTCGCGGCGGGCGCCGCGTTGTTCGCCGGCGCTGCCACCGCCGACGGGGGCGTAACGACGGTGGCCGGTGGGAGCCAGTGCTCGTCGATCACGGTGCCGCTGGCCATCACATACGCCCGCTGCACGGCATTGCGCAGCTCGCGCACGTTGCCGGGCCAATGGTGCGCAGCGAGGCGCTTCAGCGCGCCCGCACCAAAGCGCTTGGTCATGCCCTCCTGTTGGCCGATGGCGGCCAGGAAGTGCTCGGCCAGCAAGGCCACGTCTGACATGCGCTCGCGCAGCGGCGGCATCTCGATGGGGAAGACGTTCAAGCGGTAGAGCAGGTCTTCGCGCAGCTTCCCGGTTTCCATGGCCCGCTGGGGCGAGCGGTTGGTGGCCGCGATGATGCGCACATCGGCCTCTTGGCTTTGGGTCGAACCCACGCGCATGAAGCGGCTGGTCTCGAGCACGCGCAACAGCTTGACCTGCAGCTCGACCGGCATCTCCGTGATCTCGTCGAGAAACAGGGTGCCGCCGTTGGCCCGCTCGAAGAAGCCGAGATGCTGCCGCTCAGCGCCGGTAAAACTGCCCTTCTCGTGGCCGAAGATCTCGCTTTCGATCAGGTTGGGCGAGATGGCACCGCAATTGACCGCCAGAAACGGCCGCTTTCGTCGTCGGCTCAGTTCATGCACCGTCTGGGCGACGATCTCCTTGCCCGTGCCGCTCTCGCCGGTGATGAAGACCGTGACCCCCGTGCCGGCCACGCGCGAGATCTGCTCGTAGACGCGCAGCATCGACGGTGCCTGACCGTAGAGCTGGCCAAAGTGCCCACTGCTGCTCAGATTGGCCGTCAGGTCGGCCACTTCGGCCTGCAGGGCCGCGGGCTTCATGAAGCGGGAGAGGACCCCCTGCAGCTGGCGCAGATTGATGGGCTTGATCAGATAGTCGGCCGCGCCCATGCGAAGCGCCTGAATCGAGGTCTCCAGGCTCGCGTGACCGGTGATCAGCACGATCTCGGAGTTGGCCACCAGTTGCGGGTCGGCAAACAGGTCCATTCCGGTGCCGTCGGGCAACTGCAGATCGAGCAACACCATGTCCGGTTGCTGCAGGGCGATCTGGCGTCGTGCGTCGCGCAGGCTGTGTGCAACGGCGACGGTGAAGTTCTCGGCGGCCACCAATGCCTGCAAGGTGGACGCCGAATCCAGGTCGTCGTCCACGATCAGCACATGTGCCATCGGTTCCGCCTCTCGGGTTGGCCAGGGGGTCTCCGCTCAAATCATCGCACGCTGGACAGGAACCGGATCGCGGATCGGCTCGTTTTGACCCGGCACATCTGGATCCTGCACCTCGGGCGGCGTCGCCGGCGATGGCGGCACCGGGTGCGGCGACGGCGGCAGGGGGACGACATTCGGCTCTGGTGCCGGAACGTCGGTGAGCTGGAAGCCCACCTGTTTTGCCAAGCCGGGGTTCAGCATGTCAGTCTCCTTGGGAGTTCGCCCGGCGTGGTTGGTCCCGTTGGCGTGCCCACGGCCGGGCGGCCCAGAGGCAGTGCCTTGCGCGAGCCGCAGGCTCCGGCAAAGACCCAGGTGAATTCCGCCCCCAGCAGGAAAATCTGCGCCGAGTAGTAGACCCACACAAGAATGACCACCAGGGACCCGGCGGCACCGAACCCGGAGGTGATCCCGCTCTTGCCGATGTAGAGGCCGATCAGGAATTTGCCCAGCGCGAACAGCACCGCGGTGACGCCGGCGCCGATCCACACGTCGCGCCACTGCACCTTCACCCTGGGCATGAGCTTGTAGATCATGGCGAATCCGAGGGTGCTGACAGCCAGATCGAACGCGAAGGTCAGTGCCTGCGCCAGGATTTCCCAGCCACCGAACAGGGAACCCCACCATTTGCCCAGGGCCGACACGGCCGCGCTGATCACCAAGGACACCATCAACAGGAAGGCGATCCCCAGGACCATGCCGAAAGACAGAAAGCGAGCGCGCAACAGGCCCCAGATACCGGCCGAATTCCTCCGATCGGGGGCCCGCCAGATGCGATCGAGGGCGTCTTGCAGTTCGGCAAAGACCGTGGTCGCACCAACGAGCAGGACGATCACGCCGACCAGGGTCGCCAGTGCGCCCTGTTTGGGCTTGCCGACATCGGCCAGGAGACCCTCCACGGCCTTGGCAGCGTCGGCGCCCATCAATCCGGTCAGCTGCGCGAACACCGCGCCTCGAGCCGCGTCTTCGCCGAAAACCATGCCGGCGACGGCGATCACGATCAGCAGAACCGGCGCAAGAGAGAAGACCGTGTAGTACGACAGTGCGGCGCCCATGCTGGGCGCAAAGTCCTCAAGCCAAGCCGCAACGGTCTGCTTGATGAGCGGCCAGGGCCGGCACGGCACTTCAGTTTGGCCTCAGCGGCGCTTGAGGTAGCGCTCCACCTCGGTCGGCCCAGCCGCCGACGGCGGCCACCGCCGCCTTGAGTTTTTCCGGTGAGACACTGAACTTCTTGGCCCAGTCCCTGACCTCATGGTCCTCGTTGACGTTGATTCGCTTGCGGTCCTGGCCACCGGACAGGCTCTTGTTGTCGGGCATGGTGTGATCCTCGAGGTCGGGGTGCGCCGCGAAGAGGCGGCAGCTTGCCGGGCCAGGGTGCGATCGGCGTGCTGAACGGCGAATCGGACGCCGCCACCGTGCGTTGTAGGCCGACGTCCCGAGTGACGCGGCCTCAGCCGTCACCCATTGGCAAGATCACGCAACAGGGCCAGCATCCTGCGCTCCGGTGTTGCAAGGCCCCGCACGGTCGGCGCTCGACCTGCCCATGGCCGAGCCAGCAATTGCGCACGGCGCGCCGGGTCCGCGAGGGCATCACCGAGCGCGATCACGGCCGGATGGATGTAGGCCTTGCGGCACACGGCAGCGCTGTTGCCGAGGCGATGCGACACCGCGACCACCACGTCGGTGGGTCGACTGGGCGCGGCGTCGACAGCGCAGCCGGCCAAGATCAGGTCCAGTGCATGCACGCTGGCGTGCCATGTACGGAAGTCCTTGGCGGTCACGCGCGTGCCGGCCACTTCCGCCAGCCACGCGTTCACATCGCCGGACCCCAGAACGTGCACCCCGCCCGCATCGTCAAGGTAGCGAAACAGCTCCTGCCCCGGCAGCTCTCGACAGCTGCGCACCACACGGGCAAGCCGTGGATCGCTGATTTCGACCTTGTGACGAACACCGCTCTTGCCGACGAATGCCAGCGTCAGCGCGGGGCCGCGCAGACGCACGTGTCGTGCTCTCAGCGTGCTGAGGCCGTACGATCCATTGCTGCGCGCATATTCCGCGTTGCCGATGCGCAGGCATGTGGCATCGAGCAAGCACACCACGGCGGCCAGCACGCGCGTGCGGGTGGGTTGGTCGGGAACGGACAACTCTCGCTGCACAGCCGCTCTGAGGCGCGGCAACGCCAGGCCAAACTCGAGCAGGTGGTCGAACTTGTGTTGTTCGCGCACGGCCCGCCACAAGGGGTGATAGCGGTACTGCTTGCGGCCGCGCGCGTCGCGCGCCGTGGCCTGCAAGTGGCCGTCGTCCCTGGCACAGATCCACACCCTTTCGTAGGCGGGTGGAATCGCCAGGCTGCGAATACGCGCCAGCTGCTGCGGATCGCGCAGGGGCCTGCCGTCTGCGTCGAGGTATGCGAAGGCGCTGCCGCGCCGGCGGCGCTGGATGCCCGGTTCACGGTCGCTGACCCAGCGCAGGGCGGTTTGAGCAGGGCGGGGGCTCAAGCGGGTCCCTTGGCAGCGGAGCGCGCTGGTCCAATCCTGTCGACCCAGCGCTCGACGCTCAGGCTCCGTACACCGGGACGTATTCGACCGCCCCCGTGTCGCCGTCGTAAATCATCTCGTACGGGAACCAGTAGATTTCCTCGTAGCCGTCCTCGTCCAGGTAGGCGTAGCCGATGTACGCCGTGCCCAGGCTCTGCGCCTGGGTGCGCTGATAGCTGGCGTACCGGATCCCGTCGCGCCGCGCCATCGTCTTGGCGGTCTTGTATTTCTTGACCGGCAGGTCGCCCTTCTTGGCGTGCTTGACCTGCATCCCGGCGATCTTGCCTTCCTTCACCCCGATCGTCACGACGTTCGCGCCCTTCTTGCCGATCTCGTGCTTGCCGTTCTTCTTGACCTTCTCTCCGACCAGACTCTTCCCGTTGTGGTGGTGCGCCTTGGGCGCCTTGGGCGTTGCGAGGGCCGTGCCGGCCGCGGCGAGCAGGCTCGAAGCGGCCGCAAGGATCGTGAACGAGCGTCTGGTGGCGTGCATGACAGGTCTCCGGATCGAGGGTGGACGAATGCTCGATCCGGGAACGGCGCTCGCGCCATCGGCCGGAGGCCGATTCGAACGTCAGACCGGGCCTACGGCAAAGCCTGGCGCGCCACTCGCGCCAACTCAGCGCCGCGACAAGACGGCCTCGATACGGTCGATGTCCGCCGGCTTGGTCAGGTGGTGATCGAAGCCAGCGGCGCGTGAGCGACCTCGGTCCTCGTCGCCACCCCAGCCCGTGACCGCGATCAGCAGGGTCGATGCGAAGCGTCGATCCAGCCTCAGCTGGCTTGCAAATTCGTGCCCGCCCATGCCCGGCATGCCCAGATCACAAAAGATCGCCTCTGGCAGGAACGCCTGCGAGGCCGTCAGTGCGGCCCGCGCGCTGTACTCGACACGCAGGTCATGGCCGTTCATTTCGAGCAACATCGCCAGCGTGTTTGCGGCGTCGACGTTGTCGTCCACCACCATGATGCGCAGCGGCCGGCGCTCGATACCCTCCCTCAGGCCGGCGTGCTCCCCGTTCATGGAAGCCTGGGCGGTCGCCACCGCCGGCAGGCGAATTTCGAACGAACTGCCTCGGTCGATGCCGAGGCTCTTCGCGACGACGGTCCCGCCGTGCAGGGCGACCAGGCTGCGCACCAGGGACAGACCGATACCGAGGCCACCTTGAGCGCGATCCAGCGTCCGGTCCACCTGGGCGAACATCTCGAACACGCGTTCGAGCATCTCTGCGGGAATGCCGACGCCGGTGTCGCTGACGGTCACGACCGCCTGCTGGTCCTGCTCGGCAAGCGCCACGCTGAGGTGTCCACGGCTGGGCGTGTACTTCGCGGCGTTGTTCAACAGGTTGGCGATCGCTTGCGACAGTCGGGAAGGATCGCCGATCACCCGCACCTCGCGCGAGGGCAGGTGCAAGTCGAGTTGGTGATGGCCGGCACTGACGAGGGGCTGGCTGGTCTCGGCCGCCTGCTCGATGATCGACCGCATGTCCACCAGTTCGCGTTGCAGCACGACCTTGCCGGTGGCGATGCGTGAGACGTCCAGCAGCTCGTCGATGAGCTTGACCATGTGGCTGAGTTGTCTCTCCATCATGTCGAGAAGCTGGGTCGAATCCGGCCCTGGTGGTTGCCCCCGTTTGAGGAGTTCCAGGCCGGTCTTGATCGGCGCCAGCGGGTTCCTCAGCTCGTGGGCCAGGGTGGCGAGGAATTCGTCCTTGCGCTGATCGGCGCGCACGAGCGCTTGTTCGGCCCGCATCTGAGCCACCATCTGGTCGCGGATCTGGTACTGCCAGCGCCGGCCCTGCAGCGCCGCCTGGACGGCGCTGACCATCGATCGCATCGATGTCGGGCGGTCGAGCAAGGTCACGTTGCGCAAGCGAGCCATGGCCGCCGTGGCCACGGCCGATTGATCGCGGTCTCTGCACAGAAGGACGCTCGGTACGCTGGACCATGCGGGCTGGCGCTGCAGCGCCTCGATCAAGGCGCCGAAGGAGGGATCGAGGAGCGCGCGATCCGTCATCATCAGCGCGCCAACGCCGCGTTGCAGTTCGCTCGAGAGCTGCTCGAGGCTGTCGCAGACCATGCAATTGACGCCGCCCGGTGCCAGGGCACGCTGGGTCACCTCGGCATCGCGCCGGGTCGGCGCAATCAGCAGGACCCGTTCTTCGTAGCTTGTCGAGAGTGTGCCGGGCATGGGCCGGGCGCCTTCACGATCCTGCCTCGGCCTCGGCCGCGGGTCGGCCGATTTCCACCGGCACGCCGGTGAGCACGCCACGCAGGTGCAACAGGGGGTCGCTGAGGTGAATGCCCGCGCTGTCGAACCAGATGTGTCGCAC
>DATDES010000104.1:0-2273 GCA_036522975.1 Burkholderiaceae bacterium
CCCGCGGACCGACAGGCAACGCACGCCCCACAAAGCACCACCGCAATGACCCACGTCGTCCTCGAATCGTGCATCCGCTGCAAGTACACCGACTGCGTCGATGTCTGCCCTGTCGATTGTTTTCGCGAGGGGCCGAACATGCTGACCATCGACCCCGACGAGTGCATCGACTGCGCGGTGTGCATCCCGGAGTGTCCGGTCAACGCGATCCTGCCCGAGGAAGACGTACCGCAGAACCAACTGCACTTCATCAAGCTCAACGCCGATCTGGCCAAGAAGTGGCCGAGCATCACCAAGCGCAAGCCCGCGCCGGCCGATGCGGATGAGTGGAAAGACAAGACGGACAAGCTCGACCAGCTCATCAAGTGATGTCGTCGCAAAACAATGAAACCACCGCGCCGATCGAAACCGATGCCGTGATCGTCGGCGCCGGGCCGGTCGGCCTGTTCCAGGTCTTCGAGCTCGGCCTGCTGGAGATCAAGGCCCATGTCATCGACTCGCTGGCCTATCCCGGAGGCCAGTGCATCGAGCTTTACCCCGACAAGCCGATCTACGACATCCCGGCCGTGCCGGTGTGCACAGGCAAGGAACTCACCGACAACCTGCTGAAGCAGATCGAACCCTTCGGCGCGAGCTTCCACCTCGGCCAGGAGGTGACCGAAGTGGCGCGGCGCGCCGATGGCCGCTTCGACGTCGCCACCAGCAAGGGCACCCGCTTTACGTCAAAGACGATCTTCATCGCCGGCGGCGTCGGTTCATTCCAGCCGCGCCTGCTGAAGGTCGAGGGCCTCGAAAAGTTCGATGGCACGCAACTCCATTACCGGGTGCGCAACCCGGCGCAGTTTGCGGGCAAGAATCTGGTCATCGTCGGTGGTGGCGACTCGGCGCTCGACTGGACGCTGAACTTCGTCCAAGACGGCCCGAACAAGGCCGAGAGCGTGATCCTGATCCATCGCCGCGACGGCTTCAAGGCCGCGCCGGCCAGCGTCGGGCGCATGCGCGAGCTGTGTGAGGCCTACGAAATGCAATTCATCGTCGGCCAGATCACTGGCTTCGACGAGCGCGACGGCAACTTGAGCGCGGTGAAGGTGACAGGCGGCGACGGCGTGACACGCGTCGTGCCGCTGGACATGCTGCTGGTGTTCTTCGGCCTGTCCCCCAAGCTCGGGCCGATCGCCGACTGGGGCCTGAACATCGAGCGCAAGCAACTCACAGTCGACACCGAAACCTTCTCGACCAACATCGAAGGCATCTTCGCCGTCGGCGACATCAACACCTACCCGGGCAAGAAGAAGCTGATCCTGTCGGGCTTCCACGAAGCGGCGCTCGCCGCCTTCGGCGCCGCACCGATCATCTTCCCGGACAAGCGCATCCACTTGCAGTACACGACGACGAGCCCGAAGCTGCACAAAGTGCTCGGCGTCGAGACACCGACATTCGACGATTAGAATCAGCGCACTAGCTCGCTAGGGGTGCTGGGTTCTCGAACCCGGCTGAGATCAAACCCTTCGAACCTGAACAGGGTAATGCCTGCGCAGGGAAGCCAATGAACAGACACTGCCTTTTCCTTTTCGGACTCTTCGCGCTCGCCCCTGTTCGGGCTCAGGACGCGCCGCCGCAGCGCATCACGATCACCGGCAGCGCCACGCCGCAAGCGCCCAGCGTGGCCGGCTTCGGCGACATTCCGCTCTCTCGCGCACCTTTCTCGGCCACGGTGATCGACCAGCGTCAGTTGCGCGACGCCGGAATATCGAGCCTGGGTGACATCACACGCCTGGACGCCGCATTCACAGACGCCTACAACGCGCCGGGGTACTGGAACCAGGTGGCGGTGCGCGGCTACACGCTTGACAACCGCAGCAACTACCGCCGCGACGGTCTGCCGATCAACGCCGAAACGGTGATCGGGCAGGCCAACAAGCAGAGCCTCGAGGTGTTGAAGGGCACCAGCGGCCTGCAGGCCGGAACGAGCTCGCCCGGCGGCCTGCTAAACCTGGTCGTCAAGCGGCCGCACGACCGGATCCGCGACGCCAGCCTGGCCTGGGCGCAGGACAGCACGCTCGAGGCGGCTGTCGACGTCGGCGACCGCAGCGATGCATTCGGCTGGCGCGTCAACGCCAGCGCCGCCCGCCTGGACCCGCAACTGCGCGCGAGCCGCGGCAACCGCTCGCTGCTCGGTGCCGCGTTCGACGCCCGCCTCGGCGGGGCCACTTTCGTCGAGGCCGAGATCGAGCTTAGCCGCCAGAGTCAGCCCAGCACCCCAGGCTTCAGCC
>DATDES010000105.1:0-3865 GCA_036522975.1 Burkholderiaceae bacterium
AAGACCTTCGTAAACCACCTTGATGCGGTGCGGCAGGGCCAGCATCGCCAACTTGCGCAAGTCGCGCGCCACATCGTCGATGGCGCCGCTGGCGTGCTGCGAGGTCGATGAGCAGGCCAGCAGCAGCGGGCTGGCGAGCGCCTTGCACATCTCGATCATGCTCTTGGCCTGATCGACCTTGTACCCGTGCAGGTGGCCTGTCAGGCCTTCGAAGTCGCGCAGGACCTGGAACCCGGTGACGCGCAGGCCGCTCGCCTTGACCGCCGTGACGGCGGCCTCGATGCCCTGCGGGTGGCCGACGATGTCGCGCGCGGCGAGCATGATCTGGCTGAAACCGCCCTGCTTCACCGCGCGCAGCTTGGCCTCCAGCGGGCCGGCCAGCGTGATGGTGTCCACGCCGAAGTCGTCGATGTACACGCTCAGCTCCCGTGGTGGACGAGCTCGAACATCAGGCCGCTGAACCAGGTCTTGGTCAGCGCGCCCCGCGATTCGACATGCAGGTTGGACGTTTCGACGAAGCCCACGCCGCGCGCCTGCAGTGCGTTGACCGCCGCCAGGACGTCCGGTGCGCCGAAGGCCACGCGCTGCAGGCGTTCGTCACTGTCGGCCACCATCACCGGATCGGGTTCGATCAGCTGCCAGTAGAAGCCCTGGTCGGGGCTCTGCAGCACGCGGCCGCGCGGCAGGATGCCGAAGCGTTCGTCGTCGCGCAGCACGCGAAAGCCGAACAGGGTGCCGTAGAAGTGCAACCAGTCGTCCATGCGGTCGGCGCCGATGTACTGCACGACGCCGAACCAGTGCAGGCCGGCCACCGAAGCCGGCTTGGCACCGTCGCCGGCGACGCCAGGAATGGGCACGAAATCGACATCGTAGATCGAGAATTCGCGGTGCCGATCGACGAAGTAGATGCGGCTCGCGCCGGCGCCATGGATCGCCGGGATGTTCAACTCCATCGGGGCCACGTGCACCGGCACGTCCCAGGCGCCGAGTTCGAGCACCTGCGCGTGCGCCGCCGCGGCGTCGCGCACGCGCAGCGCAATGGCCGCCAGCAGCGGGGCCTCGGGCGGTGCGACGCCGCCGTCATGCGCGTTGACGATCACGTTCATGCCACCCTGGCGATACAGCAGGACTTCGCGCGAACGGTGCCGCGCGACCGGCTTGAAGCCCATCTGCTCGAGCACCTGGCCGAGCGCCTGGGGCTTGCTCGTGGCGTATTCGATGTACTCGATGCCTTCGATCCCGAGCGGGTTGGCCGTGTCGGCCAGGGCCTCGCGCGGGGCGTCGGTGCGGGTGTTCATACGCGGCTCCGTGGTGGTGATGCGATGATGCCGCAAATACGCCCGACCACCGACCCCAGGCAGGGATACACCTAGCCCGTATTGCGCAAGCCCGCCGCGATGCCGTTGATCGAGATGTGGATGCCGCGCTGGACGCGTTCGTTGGCGGGGTCGTTTGCCTTGCGGTTGCGGTAGCGGCGCATCAGCTCGACCTGCAGGTGATTGAGCGGGTCGAGGTACGGGAAGCGGTGCTCGATCGAGCGCGCCAGCGCCATGTTCGACGCCAGTCGATGGGGCTCGCCGGTGATCAGCGACAGCATCTCACCAGCCAGTGTCCACTCGGCCTGGATGGCACCGAAGATGCGTTTGGCGAGCTTCTTGTCCTCGACCAGCTCGACATAACGCGCGGCAACGCGCAGATCGCTCTTGGCCAGCACCATGTCGAGGTTCGACAGCAGGGTGCGGAAAAACGGCCATTGCTTGACCATCTTCTGTAGCAGGGCCAAGCGCTCCTTGCGCTTGGTCGGGCTCACGTTCAGCCACTGTTCGATCGCGGTGCCGAACCCGGCCCAGCCGGGCAACGCGACACGGCACTGACCCCAGGAGAAGCCCCAGGGGATCGCGCGCAGATCTTCGATCCGCCGTCCGGCCTTGCGCGCTGCCGGGCGGGAGCCGATGTTGAGCTCGGCAATCTCGCGAATCGGGGTCGCATCGAAGAAGTACTCGGTGAAGCCGGGTGTCTCGTAGACGAGCGCGCGATAGGCCGCATAACTCGCTTCGCTGATCTGCGCCGCAGCGTCGAGGAAAGCCTTCGGGGCGGTCTTGGTCGGGTGCAGCAGCGTGGCTTCGAGCGTGGCCGCGACCAGGGTCTCCAGATTGCGCCGGCCGATCTCGGGGTGGGCGTATTTCGACCCAATGACCTCGCCCTGCTCGGTCAACCGGATCTGTCCATTCACGGTTCCTGGCGGCTGCGCCAGGATGGCCTCGTAGCTCGGGCCGCCGCCGCGGCCGACCGTGCCGCCGCGGCCGTGGAACAGGCGCAACTTCAGGCCATGCGCGCGCTCGAGCGGCGCGAACAGCGCGACCAGTGCGGTCTCGGCGCGGTACAGCTCCCAGTTGCTGGTGAAGAAGCCGCCATCCTTGTTGCTGTCGCTGTAGCCGAGCATGATGTCCTGCTCAGGGAAGGCGCCGATGCGGCTGCCCAGCACCAGCGGCAAGACGCCGGGCAAGGCGTAGTAGGCCCGCATGATCGGCTCGGCCTGGCGCAGGTCTTCGATGGTCTCGAAGAGTGGTACCACGATCAGGTCGGCCACCGCCTCGGTGTCGAGCGTGCCATGCATCAGACCGCATTCCTTCTGCAGTAGCAGCACCTCGAGCAGGTCGCTCGCCTGCTCGGTGTGCGAGATGATGTAGTGGCGGATGGCATGCCGGCCAAACCGCCGCAGCGCCTCGCGCGCAACCTCGAAAACCGCCAGCTCGCCGGTGGCCAGTTCGCTGTAGACATGGCCGATCACGCGCAGCGGCCGTGCATCGTTGAGCATCGCCAGCAGGCAGGCTTGGCGCGCCTCTTCAGACAGGGCAGCGTAATCGGGCTCGATGCGCGCCACGCGCAGCAGCTCGGCCACCACCAGCTCGTGCTGGTCAGAGCTCTGGCGCAGGTCGATGGTGGCGAGGTGAAACCCAAAGACCTGGACCGCGCGCATCAGCGGCGCCAGGCGCGGCGCGATCAGTGAGCTCGCATGATGGTGGTGCAGCGAAACCTCGACGGTATGCAGGTCGGCCAGGAACCCCGCCGCATTGGCATAGGGGTCCTGCGGCGCCACCGCATGGCGCAGGGCTTCGGTGCCGGTCAACTCGTGCAGGGTCGCCGCCAGGCGCGCATAGACGCCGATCAGCGCGCGCCGATAGGGTTCGTCCTCTCGATGCGGGTTCCGGTCGGGGGAGCGTTCGGCCAGCACGTGCATCGGCGCCGTCACCGGCGCGAGGGTCTGTGAGATCGAGAGTTCCGCGCCCAGCGCATGCACTTCGGTCAGGTAGTGACGCAGCGCCACCTCGGCCTGGCGCGACAGCGCGAGCTTGAGCGTCGACGCGCCGACGTTCGGGTTGCCGTCGCGGTCGCCGCCGATCCAGTGGCCCATGCGCAAGAAGTTGGCCACCGCATGCCCATGCAGAGTGCGCTCGATGTCGCGGTACAGGCGCGGGATCTCGCGCAGGAATGTCGAGTGGTAGTACGACAGCGCGTTCTCGATCTCGTCGGAGACGGAGAGCTTGACCGGCCGCAGCATCCGCGTTTGCCAGAGCTGGGTCACGCGCGCGCGCAGCAGGGCCTCGTTGTCGCTGCGCTCGCGCTCGGTGGCCAGGCGGTCGCGCTCGCCGACCAGCTCGGCGATCGCGCGTTCGGCATCGAGGATGCTCTTCCTCTGCACCTCGGTCGGATGTGCCGTCAGGACCGGGCTGATGTGGGCCTGGCCCAACGTGGCGGCGATCTCGCTGGCACGCAACCCGGCATCGAACAGGCGGTCGAAGGCCATCGCCAGCGAGCCCTCCTGCATATGGCCCTCGCGCTCGTGATGCTCGCGCCGCCGCAC